>DATLWN010000115.1:0-1800 GCA_035576305.1 Mariprofundaceae bacterium | reverse complement strand
TCGAGGCCGCCGGCGTACAGAGGGTGGATAGCCTCTCCCAGGCACAATCGGTGCTGCAGCGCGACGGCATCGTCTATGCCGATCTCGCCGATCTGTGCCCGCCGCTTTCGCGCATCTACGGCCTCAGGCCAAGGCTCGGCGTGCGCTCGTTCGCCAATACGGTGGCGCGGCTGCTCAACCCGCTTGGCTGTGCCGGGCAGCTGAACGGATTCTTCCACACCCCCTATGCCGACAGGATGGCTGGCGCCAATGCATTGCTGGTGCAGCCGCGTTCGCTGATCTTCATGGGCGCGGAGGGGGAGCCGGAGCTGTATGCGGAACGGCAGAAGGTGGTGGCCATGCAGCTTGGCGACGATATCCGCATGCTCGACCTGCCCGACAGCGGTTGTGCACCCTATCCGAAGGAGAAGAGCGAGCCGGATGCCATTGCAGGACGCTTCGCGGCTATACTGGCAGGGCAGATGGATGCGCGCGAGTCGGCGACACTGTTACGCATGCTCGCGGCCTTCCGCTGGGCCGCCGGCGGCGCGCTGCCGGCGGATTGGACGATCATGGAGGGATGAAATGGCAAGGGTGCTGGTTCCGTTCACCAAGGGGGTGGAGGAGATCGAGTGCATCGCCGTGGTGGATATCCTGCGCCGCGCCGGTGTCGAGGTGTGTCTGGCCAGCCTCGACGGCAGGCCGGTGACCGGACGCTCCGCCATCACCATCCAGCCCGACGCCGCACTCGCTGATGTCATGAATGATGCCTGGGATATGGTGGTGCTGCCCGGTGGCCTGCCCAACGCGCACCTGCTGCGCGACGATGCCGACGTCAAGGCGGTGGTCGCCAGGATGCGCAAGCAGCGAAAGTCCATCGCGGCGATCTGCGCCGCACCGACGGCGCTGGCCGCCTACGGCATGCTGGAGGACAGGCGCGTCACCTCCCATCCGGGCACGAGGGATGAGATCCGCGCGCAGGCGCCGTCGGCCGTGTATGTGGACGAGGCCGTGGTCGAGGACGATTTCCTGGTCACCAGCCGCGGCGCCGGCACGGCCGTCGAATTCGCCCTGCGCCTCGTCGCCCGCCTGTGCGGGGATGCGAAAGCCACCGAGGTCCGCCGCGCCATCGTCGCCTAGGTTCCGGGGATGGTGCGAGCCGGATGCCGGCATGTCGCCGGAATGTGAAGTCGGTCACGGAAACGGCCCATCGCGGCCGCAACCTCCTTTATTGAGCGATGCATCCGCATCGACGGGGGAGGACATATGAACAACAGGCCCACATCGGTCACCGTGATCGCGTGGATTCTTATCGTCTTGGGAAGCATATCGTTGGTCACGACCACCGTGATGATCGGCAATCCGACGGTACTGGCGCTGATGCAGAGAAGCCCGCTTCCGGTTCCGGTTCAATACGCCATCAACTACATCGGGTTAGGCGTCATGATCGTTTCGGGCGCGGCCATGCTGAAAGGACGCAACTGGGCGAGATACCTTTATGTGATCTGGAGCGTCATCGGGCTTGCCATCGGCTTCGCCACCTCTCCGATGAAGGCGACCCTGTTGCCGGGCCTCGTCGTGGTGGCCATCATCGTCTTTTTCCTGTTCCGCCCGAAGGCGTCCGCCTACTTCTCGCCGGATCAGGCCGCCGACGATGCTCAACCTGCTTAGCATCCTGTTCTATATCGCAGCCGGGTTCCTTTTCTATACGGCGAGCCTGTTGAGCTTCGTCTGCGATTCGGGCGCAGGCGTGGATAAATGGTGGATCGTCCTCGGCTTCACGGCTCCCGCGCTGGTGGCCCTGGCCATCGGCCTGGCATT
>DATLWN010000114.1:0-2489 GCA_035576305.1 Mariprofundaceae bacterium | reverse complement strand
GGAGAAGACCGAGGCGTTGGCCGCGCAATCCCGGGTGCCCGCCGGCATCCGCTACCGCATGGCCAACGCCTCGGTCTTCTCCGGCGCCCTGCTCAGGGAGATCCGCGAATTCAAGGGGGTGGAGCTCGCGACCATTGCCGATCACACCAAGATCTCCAGGCGCTACCTGCAGGCCATCGAGGAAGAGGATACCGGCCGGTTGCCGGAAACGACCTACCTGAAGGGCTATCTGAAACAGTATGCGGCCATGATCGGCCTCGATCCCGAGCTGGTGGTCAGCCACTACCCGCCGTTGCAGAAGGACGTCCCGGAAAACGGGTGATGCGGCTCGGCACCAATGTCCGGCAATGAGGCAGATCGCGGCATGCGGATATGGGTCGATGCCGATGCCTGCCCGAAGGCGGTCAAGGAGATCATCTACCGCGCCGCCGGGCGCGTGCAGGTGCACACCACCTTCGTGGCCAATGCAACCCTGATGCTCCCCCGCTCCCACTACCTGCATTTCCTGAAGGTCGGCGCCGGCTTCGATGTCGCCGACCGCGAGATCGCGCAGCGGATGCAGCCGGGCGATCTCGTGATCACCGCGGACATCCCGCTGGCCGCCGATGCCATCGACCGTGGCGGCTATGCCCTGAACCCCAGAGGTGAGTTCTACACCAGTGAGAACGTCAAAGCGGCACTGTCGATGCGCAACTTCATGGACGGGCTCAGGGGTGCCGGCACCCCGACCGGAGGTCCCGCCGCCTTCAGCCACAGCGACCGCACCGCCTTCGCCAACCAGCTCGACCGCTTCCTGACCCGTCACCTGAGGGCCGGCTAGGCCTTCTGCAGCTGCCTCTGCTTCATCAGGTTCTCCAGCGATCTGGCCATCCTGTCGATCGCCTGGTCCATGCCCGCCTCCATGCCGGCCATCAGGGCCTTGTTGAAGCGCGATACGGGGGGCGTCGCTAGGAAACCCAGGTATTGCTCCAGGCTGTCCATGTCGATGTTCCGGTAGGTGTAGAGCGTGGAGATGGTGATCGCCTGCTCCAGCTTGGGCCTGGAGCGCTGCATGCTGGCCGAGATCCTGTTCCTGAACGCCTTCTGGTTGGCGACCTCGTGCTGGTTCTTCTTGGTCGAGAAGGCCATGAACATGGCCACGGCCGCATTGACCTGGAGCTGCATGGTCATGTCCGTGAGGTGCAGCTCCCTGTCCAGCCGCCTGGCGAATTGTACCCGCTGCTCGTCCGCCAGCAGCGATGGGGCCGACTTGCCCATGTCCCGGTAGGCCTCGGGCGTCGAGCCATCCTCCTCGGCCTTGTCGATCCTCCTGCCCAGATCGGAGCCGTACCATACCAGCATCCTTGCAGCATCCTGCTCGGAGATGGCGTGCTGCACCTTTTTGCCGATGGCCCGGAGGATGTCCGCAGGCGCGAAGGCGGCGACCATGGTGTTTTCAAGCTTCTCATATTCGGCTTCGGACATGGCGGAATGACCATGGATGGCCATGTCACGCCGCCTGGCCTGCTCCATGCCCGCGCGCAGCAGGCGCGGGAATTGCGACACCTGTTCGTGGATGCCGGAAAGCTCAAGAAGCCTGTCCAGGGAGGCCTTGGATACCTCGGCTGCCCCGGCCGGCCCGGAGAACGCCGTGGAAACCAGCAGTGTCGCGATCAGCAGGATCTTCTTCATCGTTCCCAGCATGCGGCCTTGTCCGGCATCGGTCAAATCGGCAGCCCTGCCTTACGTCCGGCCGCGGCCCCGTGGCTTGGCGGCCTTGGCGCGGAGATTCTCCGCGACCGCGGCCCGGATCAGGGCCTTGAACGCCCCGGCATCGAGCGTCTCCCCCTCCCGGATGACGATGGCGCGACGCGTGTTCCCCTCGAGGCTGGCATTGAACAGCCCCTGCGGATCCTCCAGGGAGGCGCCGCGGGCGAAGGTCAGCTTGACCACCTGTTTATAACTCTCCCCGGTGCAGACGATCCCGGCGTGCGACCATACGGGCACCCCCTGCGGGTTGCTGGGCTTGAACCATTTGCATTCCTCCGTGATGTCCGGGTCCGCCTCACGGATGAGGCGGCGGATCGCCGTCAGGGTCTCGGCCCGCCAGCCCCCCAGGGAGCGGAGCCGCTCGTCGATGAGCTGCGAGCCCGTCATCGCCGTGCTCACGGACGACGCCGGCCATTCCGAGCGGTCGGGAATGCGATCAACAGGATATCATTCACTGCTCCCAGCATGCGGCCTCACCCGGCATCGGTCAAATCAGCGGGTTCACAGCCGCCGGCCGGATCGTTACCTTGGAGGAACGGAGGTGAACATGCAGAGTGGAACAAACGGCCCGGCGATGGTTTTCATCGGTGCCATCGTGCTTCTCAGCGTCCCCATCATCCTGGCCTTCGTCTTCATCGTGGCGAACCGCACGCACCGCCAGCGGCTGGCCGAGTGGCGCGGGCTGCCGACGCTGGACGAATACCTGGCGCAGCACCCGGATTGCAGGACGGACCAGGGCC
>DATLWN010000113.1:0-3804 GCA_035576305.1 Mariprofundaceae bacterium | reverse complement strand
GGCCCGAGCCGGTGCACCATCTCCCAGCCCCGCTCCATGCACTCCTTGTAGAAATCGTAGCCGAACACGTTGACGCCATAGGCGCCGGTCAGGTCGAAGCGCCAGTTGCCGTCCATATCCTTCACGCGCACGCCGGCCGTTTCATCGACCACGCTTCCCAGCTTCAGGTGCCTGCGCACGACGTTGCGGTAGGGAAAGGGCACACGGTAGGCACTGGTGAACCGAACATCCGGAATCGACGACTCCAGCGACTCGCTGAAGGCGATGCTGGCAGGCGCCTGCTGCTGCAGGCGTGCGGCCAGATCCGCGAACGCCTGGCGCCGCTGCCGGCTCACCGCCTCCGGGGCTCCGTCGCTGGCGAAGAAACGCTGCTCGTCATATGCGAAGAACGGCACCAGCCGGGCCATCCTCCTGGACCAGCGGGCATGGCCGTGCAATGAGGGATGCTTGGCACGCGACAGCCTGAGGCGGATCCACAGCCTGCGCAGAAGCCACAGCGAAAGAATGATCCCCAACAGCGTCAGGGCTGTGGACTCATCCGTGCGGGACCATTGCATCATGCGGCCGAACACTAAGCAGGCTTTGTGACACGGGGGTTTCATCCCGGCAGAACAATTTACATATCCGCATGAACGGATATGATCCGCCGCATGCGCAACACGAACAGAAGCATGGGGCTCTTCGCCCGCTACCTCACCGCATGGGTGTTCCTCGCCATCGTCGCCGGCATCGGACTCGGCGAGGCCTTCCCCGCCGTGTTCCATGCGCTCGGCGACCTGCAGGTCGCGCACATCAACCTGCCGGTGGCCGCCCTCGTCTGGGCCATGATCCTGCCGATGCTCTTGAAGATCGACTATTCGGCGCTGCACGAGGTATGGCGGCACCGGCGCGGCATCGGCGTCACGCTCGCCGTCAACTGGCTGGTCAAGCCGTTCTCGATGGCGCTCCTGGGCTTCCTGTTCATCCGCCTGCTGTTCGCCCCGTATCTCGATGCGGCGAAGATCGATGCCTACATCGCCGGCCTGATCCTGCTGGCCGCCGCCCCCTGTACAGCCATGGTGTTCGTCTGGTCCCGCCTGGTCGGCGGCCACCCGCAGTTCACGCTGAGCCAGGTGGCGCTGAACGACGTGATCATGATCTTCGCCTTCGCCCCGATCGTCGGCCTGCTGCTGGGTGTCGCCTCAATCACCGTGCCGTGGGATACGTTGTTCCTGTCCGTGCTGCTGTACATCGTCATCCCGGTGGCTATGGCCTATATGGGCCGGAAGATCCTGCTGGCCAGGGGTGTGCTGGACGACGTGCTGCACATGCTGGACCCGGCATCGATGGCCGCGCTGATCGCCACCGTGGTGCTGCTGTTCGGCTTCCAGGGCCGGGAGATCCTGGCCCAGCCGCTGGTGATCCTGATGCTGGCCATCCCGATCACCGTGCAGGTCTATTTCAACGCCATGCTCGCCTACTGGCTGAACCGCAAGCTCGGCGTCGCGCACAGCGTGGCCGGGCCCTCGGCCCTGATCGGCGCCTCGAACTTCTTCGAGCTGGCCGTGGCCACCGCCATCGCCATGTTCGGCTTCGAATCCGGGGCGGCGCTGGCCACCGTCGTCGGCGTGCTCGTGGAGGTGCCGGTGATGCTCTCCGTCGTCGGCATCGTCAACCGCACGCGCGGCTGGTATACCTTCGCGCGGGAGGGAAGCCATGCCTGACAAGATCCGCGTGCTGTTCGTCTGCACCACCAATGCCGCCGCCTCGCAGATGGCCGAGGTCATCCTGACATCGCTGGCATCCGACCGCTTCGAGGCGTTCAGCGCCGGCCTGACCCCGGTGCCGGTGCACCCGATGGCCGCGGAGGTGCTGCGCCATCTCAGCGTCGACATGTCCGGCATGCAGAGCAAGCCCTTCAGCGCCTTCGAAGGGGAAGCCTTCGATTGGATCATCACCATCGGCAATGCGGCAGCCGACTGGCCGAGCATCGACGGCACCCTGCGCCTGCACTGGGACATCGCCGATCCGCTGCTGGTGGGCGGACACGTCGAGGACATCATCGAGGCCTTCATGGTCGCCCGCAACGACCTGTACCGGCACATCCGCAGCTTCATCACCGCCGTCGGCCGCCAGGAAACCAAGGAACGGGCATGAAGCGGCGCGTGCTGTTCCTGTGCACCGGCAATTCATGCCGCTCGCAGATGGCCGAGGGCTGGCTGCGCTTTCTCGCCGGCGACCGCTTCGAGGCGATATCCGCCGGCATCGAGGCGCACGGCCAGAACCCGCGCGCCATCGCCGTGATGCGTGAGGCGGGCGTGGACATCAGCGGCCAGTCCTCGAAGGTGGTGACGCCGGAGATGATCGAGGACCTCGATCTGCTGGTAACCGTTTGCGGGCATGCCGACGAGACCTGCCCGGCCGTGCCGGCCAGATGCGACAAGCAACACTGGCCGTTCGACGACCCGGCCAGGGCCACGGGCAGCGAGGATCAGGTCATGGCCGAGTTCCGGCGCGTGCGCGACCAGATCAGGGCGCATATCGAGCGCTTCTTACGCGAAGAGAACTAGGCGATCTCGGACGGGGCGAGCTCACCGCCCAGCATGCGCCGCACCATCATCGTCCACACGGGGCTGAGCATCAGCGTCAGCGCGATCACCGCCAGCACGGTCTGGTAGGCGCTCTGCGGCAGGATGCCCGTCTCCACGCCGAGGGCGGCGAGCAGGAATGAGAACTCGCCGATCTGGCTCAGCAGGCCGCCGGTGACGATGGCCATCTCCCAGGTCTCCCCGAGCCCGCGCAGCACCAGCATGTTGATGCCGGAGTTCAACACGAATACGCCGATCGTCAGCCCCACCAGGTGCAGCATATGCCCGGCCAGGAAATGGGTGTCGACCAAGAGGCCGATCGACAGGAAGAAGATGGCCACGAACACCACGCGCAGCGATTCCAGGTGCTCGCGCACCCAGTCCCCCTGGTCGGAGGAATGCACCACCATGCCGGCCAGGAAGGCGCCAAAGGCCGCCGACAGGCCCATCACCGAGGTGACGGCGGCCGATGCGAAGCACAGCAGCAACCCGAGCAGTACCTTGCGGTCCAGCGACATGCCGCTCGGCATCGGGATGCGCAGGCGCCGGCTGCGCATCAGCCATACCGCCACCGCCACCAGCGCCGCACCGCCCAGCATCTGGGCCGCGACCCTGACGAACGAAGCCCCGCCCCCGTTGCCCCCCAGCATGCCGAGCAGGATCATGATCGGCACGATGGCCATGTCCTGCATCAACAGCACGCCGAGCGCGTTCTGGCCGAAGGGGGTGCCCAACTCGTTGGCGTCCTTGAGCATGACCATCACCACGGCCGTCGAGCTCATGCTGATGATGAAGCCGAGCAGCAGGCCGAGCTTCCACGACCAGCCGAACAGCTCGGCGGCGATCATGCATACGGCCACGCTGAGCGCCATCTGCGCCGTCGCCCCCAGCACGGCGATGCGCCAGCCGGCGATCAGCCGTGGCAGCGACACCTCCATACCGATGAAGAACATCAGCATGATCACGCCGAGTTCGCCGATATGCGCCACCACCTGCTCGTCGCGCACGAAGGCGAAGCCGGAGGGGCCGAGGATCAGGCCGGTCAGGATGTAGGCCACCGCCGCCGGCAGCCGGAACAGGCGCAACAGGTAGGCCAGCAGCAGGGCGCAGGTCAGGGCACTGGTGATGACCAGCAGCACGGCATCAAGCTTCACCGAATCCCTCCCCGCAGCATCGCGGCCGCCGCCTCGGCATCCTCGGCCTCGAGCAGGGCGCCGATGACGGCCACCCCGAAGCC
>DATLWN010000112.1:0-3088 GCA_035576305.1 Mariprofundaceae bacterium | reverse complement strand
TGGCCGGGCGTTGTTGCTCCACGCTTCGATGATCCTCGTGTCACTCAACGCGTCCGTGCGCATCCGGTCTCCGGTCAGCCGAAGATGGGGAAATGGGCGCTGGAGGCCATGAAGAACAGCATCGGGATCGACAGCAGCACGTTGGTGCGGCTGGCGATCAGGGCGCGCCGGCCAGATGATGAACCAGACGTTGAACCACATGATGATGGCGAGCGTCGCGCCGATGCGGATGTCCACCCCTTCGGCGCCGGTCTTGGCCAGATGCATGTACAGGATGCCGCCGAAGATCAGCGTGAGCATCGCCGCCCAGCGGAACCACCACAGCGCCCGGCGCGCGAGGCCGCCCTCCCGGAACAGCTCGGTCTTGGTCTCGGCCGATACGGAAGCCAGCGACGGCACCTGCACGAGGTTGAAGTAGTACAGCAGCCCGACCCAGGTGATGCCGGCCAGGAAATGGCCCCAGCGGGCCAGGTCGAAGATGTCGGGTACGGCGCCGCCGTGGGCGATGCCGGCGCCGATCAGTGCGGCGGCGAGCAAGAAGCCGGCGGCGATGGTCAGGCGATGGTCGGTGAACAGTTTCATGTCGTCTCCTCTGCTGTGAATGTGTGGATCATGATCGGCCGGAACGGTGAATGGTATATGAAAAAAGCGGCCCGCAGGCCGCTTTTTTATGGCGTGATGCCGCAGTTCAGCCGAAATTGGCGGCCGCGAACTCCCAGTTCACCAGCTTCCAGAAGGCCTCGACATACTTCGGCCGCGCATTGCGGTAATCGATGTAATAGGCGTGCTCCCAGACGTCGCAGGTCAGCACCGGCGTCACGCCGTCGGTGATCGGGCAGCCGGCATTGGAGGTGTTGACGATGGCGAGCTTGCCGTCGGCGCCCTTGACCAGCCAGGTCCAGCCGGAGCCGAAATTCGTGGCCGCCGAGGTGGAGAACTTCTCCTTGAAGGCATCGAAGCTGCCGAAGGCCGCGTCGATGGCCGCCGCCAGCGCGCCCGTGGGGGCGCCGCCGCCGTTCGGGGACAGGCAGTTCCAGTAGAAGGTATGGTTCCAGACCTGCGCGGCGTTGTTGAACAGGCCGCCGCTCGCACTCTTGATGATCTCCTCCAGGGATTTGCCGGCGTTGTCCGTACCCTCGGTCAGCTTGTTCAGGTTGGTGACGTAGGTGCTGTGGTGCTTGCCGTAATGGTATTCAAGCGTTTCCGCCGAGATGTGCGGCTCCAGTGCATTCTGGGCATAGGGCAATGGTGGCAGCTCGAAAGACATGGATAGATTCCTCCTTTGCATGGTGTCGGTATTGTAGACTACTTCGTTCCGATTTGTTCGAAGGTGGAGCCGAAGCCGGCCGGGATCAACCGTTAAAAAATCATGGCTTAAATCCTGCCGCTTGCACCACGCCGGGGTTTGGCATACTACTAGCGGTTGCCGGGCGGCTGCGCGCCAAGGGAGTGGATGGATGGAAACGTCGGAAAAGAAACGGGCCTGGAAGCCGGGAAAGAAGGACGCGATCTTCCTGGCTCTGGTCGCGGCCGTCGTGCTGGCGCTGGTGCTGGGCAGCCACAAGAAGACGACCAAGCCGACCCCGGACGATGTGGTGCATCGCACGGCGACCTCGCGGGCCCAGTGCATGCAGTGCCACGGCGCCACCGGCGTGCGCCCGCAGCCCAAGGGACATACCAAAGACGATCAGTGTTTCCTGTGTCATACCCAGCCCAAGGACTGGCACGGGCCGGTGAAGTGATGCGTACCGTCGGCGTCAGCGCCAAGCTGCATGATGCACGCGCCGAGTCCCTGGCCCGGGAGCTGATCGACTGGCTGCGCCGGCAGGGCCGCGAGGTGCTGGTCGACGACACCGTGCCCGGGTTCGGCGATGCGCCGCTGGCCGATATGCCCGAGCGCGTCGGCCTGATGGTGGTGCTGGGCGGCGACGGCACGCTGCTGCACGTGGCGCGGCGCTTCATCGGCCACGACACGCCGATCCTCGGCATCAACCTCGGCCGGCTCGGTTTCCTGACCGAGGCCGCCGCCGGCAGCATGCTCGAGGTCGTCGAACAGGTGCTGGCGGGACGCGCCAAGATCAAGACGCATTTCAGCCTGAAGGCGCAGGCCTGGCGGGACGGCCAGGCGCTGGAGTCGGGCTTTGCCATCAACGACGTGGTGCTGCAGCGCAACGACCATCCGCGCATGATCGAGTTCGAGATGTATGTGTACGGTCATTTCGTGTTCCGCCTGCGGGCCGACGGCCTAGTGCTTGCCACCCCGGCCGGCTCCACCGCCTATGCCCTGTCGGCCGGCGGCCCGATCGTGCACCCGGAGGTGGCGGCGATCAGCGTGGTGCCGATCTGCCCGCACGTGCTGTCCAACAGGCCGGTGGTGCTGCCCGCATCCGCCAGCATCGAGCTGGTCCTGACCGAGAGCCCGGCGCCCGCGGCGCTGAATCTGGATGGCCAGGTGCATCACGAGTTGTGCGCCGGGGACCGCATCCAGGTCGACCGCGCCGACACCGTCTCGCTGGCCTACCTGCCGGAGCGGCATTATTTCGAGGTGCTGCGCTCGAAGCTGTTGTGGGCCGGCCATGCCCAGGAATAGACAAAGCCCCTTCCCATGCTGAGCGAGCTGCTCATCCGCGAATTCGCCCTGATCGACGAGACCAGCCTGAGCCTGGCACCGGGCATGACCGTGTTCACCGGCGAGACCGGTGCCGGCAAGTCCATCCTCGTCGATGCGCTGGGCGCGGCCTTTGGGGCGCGGGCCAGCCAGGAATGGGTGCGCTTCGGCGCCAAACAGGCCGAGATCGTGGCCACGCTGGCCGGTGACGACGAACGCCTGACGGCCCTGCTCGCCGAACAGGACATCGAGGCCGACGAGGTGCTGATCCTGCGCCGCGTCATCAAGGCCGACGGCAAGTCGAGCGCCTATGTCAACGGCACGCCGGCGCCGGTGCGGCTGCTGCAGCAGATCGGCGATCTGGTGTTCGACCTGCACGGTCAGCACGAGCATCAGGCGCTGCTGCGCCCCGATTTCCAGCGGCGCCTGATCGATGCCCGCCTGCCCGGCGGCCTGCTGCCGGCGGTGGCGGCGGCCTAT
>DATLWN010000111.1:0-5139 GCA_035576305.1 Mariprofundaceae bacterium | reverse complement strand
CGACGCGTACATCAGCCTGAAGATGGAGGAGCACGATGCGATCCGTCTGCGTCCGCACCCGATGGAGTACTCGCTGTACTACTCCTGCTAAGGGGAGCACGCTCAGCACACCAGGGGCCGCCCACAAAGGGCGGCCCCTTTATTTTTCAACTTTCCCCATATATCTTGGCGGCCCGTGCCTGAGAGGCCTTTTTCATAAAATTCAGTCAATCAACGAGGTGGCAAAATGGTGGAGATCTCAGTCAAGGCCGGAGGCCCGGACAAGCAGCGTGATGACGCGGTGGTGCTGCCGCTGCTGGCAGGGCGCAAGCTGACGGCTGCAGGAAAAAACCTCCAGGAAGCCACCGGCAAGGCCATCCCCCAATATCTGCGCAAATTCGATCACCTCGGTAAATTCGGCGAGATCGGCGTCCTCTACGAGGTGGAGAACATCTTTACCCAGCGCGTGGTGCTGATCGGTGCGGGTGAGGAGAAGAAGCTGACCCTGCATCATCTGCGCCGGCTGGCGGCGCTGGCGGCACGCAAGCTGAATGGCAGCGGGGCCCGTGATATCTCCCTGTACCTGCCGGAGCTGAATGTGCGTGGGGCATCACTGGCCGACAAGGTGCAGGCGGTGGCCGAGGGCGTGTGTCTGGGTCTGTACCGCTTCGAAAAATACCAGACCAAGAAGGATGAGGGCGAGGCCAAGCGCGAGCTGCGTTCGGTGACGGTCATGATCCCGTCCCGGCGCGATCTGGCCGAGGCCGAGGCCGCCGTACGTACGGCGTGTGCCGTGTGCGAGGGCGTCAATTTTGCCCGCGATCTGGGCAACGAGCCCGGCAATGTGTGCACGCCGGAATTCCTCGGCGAGCAGGCGCGGGGGCTGAAGCACGCCAAGCTGAAGGTCACGGTGATGGACAAGGCGGCCATCGTGAAGGCCGGCTTCAGGGGCTTGCTTGCCGTCAACCAGGGGTCGGACAAGGAGCCGCGTTTCATCGTGCTGCACTACCAGGGTGGCGCCAAGGACGACAAGCCGGTGGCGCTGGTCGGCAAGGGCCTGACCTTCGATGCCGGCGGTATTTCGATCAAACCGCCGGCGCAGATGGACGAAATGAAGTTTGACATGTGCGGCGCCGCCGCCGTGCTCGGCATCTTCAAGGCCGCAGCTGCCCTGGATTTGCCGCTGAATCTCATCGGCGTGATCGCCTCGACCGAAAACCTGCTCGGCGGTTCGGCCTACAAGCCGGGCGACATCATCACCTCCTACAAGGGCATCACCATCGAGGTGCTGAACACCGACGCCGAGGGCCGCATCATCCTCGCCGATGCGCTGGCCTATGCGGCCGAGCAGCAGCCGGCCGAGATTATCGATTTCGCTACCCTGACCGGCGCCTGCGTGATCGCCCTGGGCTCCCAGGCCAGCGGCCTGATGGGCTCGAACGATGCCGTGATCGAAGGGCTGAAGGCGGCCGGGGAGCATACCTACGACCGGGTGTGGCAGCTGCCGATGTACGAGGAGTACCAGGAACAGATCAAGAGCGAGATCGCCGATATCAAGAACATCGGCGGCCGCGAGGCCGGGACGATCACGGCCGCCTGCTTCCTGTCGCGTTTCGTCGAGGACCTGCCATGGGCGCATCTGGATATCGCCGGCACGGCCTGGAACATGAAGGGCAGCGACATATCGGCCAAGGGGGCAACGGGCGCCGGTGTGCGCCTGATCATGGACTACCTGCAACGCCGTGCCTGAGGCTCTGATGCCGAAGGGCCGGAGCCGGATCATCCTGTATGCGGCATGGGCCATCGGCGGTCTGCTGCTGGTGCCGGCATGGTATTTCAACCATCCGTTGTTCCTGCTGATCAACGGCTGGCATGGGGCGGCGGCCGATGCGGTGCTGGGCGTCATCAGCGGCCTCGGCGACGGCCTGCCCGCGGTGGTGCTGCTGACCGCGCTGATGCTCTGGCGCTTCCAGGCCGGTCTTGCCGGCATGGCGGGCTATGCGATGTCCGGCATCTTGGCGCAGGTGCTGAAACATCTCTTCGACATGCCGCGGCCGCCGGCCGTGTTCGAGCATGTGCATGTGCTGGGTGCGGCCCTGACCTCCCGCAGCTTTCCCTCCGGCCACTCGGCCACCGACGGCACGATGGCCGTGCTCTGCCTGTACCTGTGGGGCGTACGCGACGGGCGGGCATGGGCAGGCATGGCGCTGTTCCTGGTCGCCGCCTACGGCCGCATCTACGGTGGCGTGCATTTCCCGTTCGATGTGGCCACGGGGCTGATGCTGGGCTGGATCAGCATGGTTGTCTGCTGGCAATGGTTCCAGCACCAGCGGTTCGCCGCCTGGGGACGCAGCGCCTGGGGCTGGCGGGCGCCGGCCATGCTCCTGGTCGTGGAGGCCGTCGTGCTCGGCATGGGATACCGGATCCAGCCATCCACGGCCCGGCCGCTCGCCTTCGCCCTGTCGGTGGCGGCGCTGTTCTGGGTGACGCAAAGCTGGAGGATCAGGCGTGGAAACCAAGGTTCATTTTGAACTGCTGGAGCATCCGGACCGGGTGGAGGGCATCGCGCGGCTGCTGCTCCGGCGCGGAAGGATGCAGCCGCACGTGCTGGTGCTCTGCCCGGACGCCGATTTCCAGGCGCGGCTCGACGAGCGCCTGTGGACGATCCATCCGGAATCGTTCCTGGCTCACGGCATCGCTCGCGGCAATGCGGCGGAGAACGCGGACCAGCCGATCCTTCTGGCGCAATCGGTGGTGCGCGACAACCAGCCGGCCGTGCTGGTCAACGGCGGACTGGAGGTGCCGCCGGATGTGGCCGATTTTTCCCACATCGTCGATTTCGTCGACGGCTGGGACGAGCACCTGAAACAGGCGGCGCGCGAGCGTTTCCGTACCTACCGCGACATGGGCTTCGAACCGGAGTATCTGGCAGGGCCAAGCCGGCGTTCCTAGGCTTTGCCCAAGAGGGGTCCGGCACGTAACATGCGCCGATGGCCGACGAACCCAGCATTGACGAGATTCTTGCCAGCCTCGATCGGCTGCTGAAGGAAGGCGAAGGCCGTAACGACGAGCCTGCGGAGTCGTCCCCGCAGCCCGCCGGGGAAGCCATCGAGGAGCCCGCCGGGGAAGTCGTCGAAGAGCCCATCGAGGAAGCCACTGAAGAAGCGACCGAAGAGGTCGCCGAGGAGCCCGATCCCGGCTTCTTCACGGCGCTGGACCGGGCGGTGTCCGAACCCTACAACGAGGTGGATACGGTCGAGGACGAACGCGGCGAGGCGGAGGAGGATGAGGAAGCGGCCCGGGCGTTCGAGGCCGGTGCTGGGCATGAGGCGGTCGCACAGGCCGGCCCCAGGCGCTTCGTCCTGACCGACGCCATGCTTGTGAATGATGTTCAGCAGTCATTGCCGCTGGCCATGGGCGATGCCGCCTCCGCCACGCCGGCGACCGCCGGGCATGAGGAGGCGAAACCGGTAGCCCGGGCGCCTGCAATCACCGAGCAGGCTGAATCCGAACAGCCCCCTGTCACCGGGGGTGCGTCGTGGGATGAGCGGGACATCCAGGCCCTGGTCGACCAGGTCACGGACGATGTCTGCTCGGCCATGGCCGAACAGCTGCCGGAGATGATCCGCCGTGCCCTGGAAAGCCGGCTGTCGGCCTTCATCGATGCGCGGGTTGAAAACGAGGACCCAGAACCAGAGGAATGACGATGGCGGCTTCCGAAATTGCGAAAACCTACGATCCCCAGGCCGTCGAGCCGGCTGTCAGCGAACAGTGGCTGAACTCGGATGCGTTCGCGCCGAGGGTGTCCGATAACGATGCCTATTGCATCGTCATCCCGCCGCCGAACG
The DNA here is from genome assembly GCA_035576305.1 of Mariprofundaceae bacterium. Lineage (GTDB taxonomy): Bacteria > Pseudomonadota > Zetaproteobacteria > Mariprofundales > Mariprofundaceae > DATLWN01. Next base: position 1,312 of record DATLWN010000111.1, on the reverse strand, counting down.
TCACCGGCTCATTGCACATGGGCCATGCCTTCTCCTATACGCTGCAGGACATCCTGATCCGCTGGCAGCGCCTGCAGGGGAAACCGACGCTGTGGCAGCCGGGCACCGACCATGCCGGCATCGCCACGCAGATGGTGGTGGAGCGCCTGCTCGACCAGAAGGGCGAGCATCGCCGCGAACTGGGACGCGAGCGTTTCCTCGACCGCGTGTGGGAATGGAAGGAGCACTCCGGCGGCACCATCGTCGGGCAACTCAAGCGCCTCGGCGCCTCCTGCGACTGGTCGCGCGAGCGCTTCACGCTCGATGAAGGCCTGTCGGACGCCGTGCGCGAGGTGTTCGTGCGCCTGTACGAGGAGGGCCTGATCTACCGCGGCAAGCGCCTGGTCAACTGGGACCCGGTGCTGGAGACGGCCGTGTCGGATCTCGAGGTGCAGCACGAGGAGGAGCAGGGGCATTTCTGGCATATCCGCTATCCCCTGGCCAACGATGCGTCCCGCCATGTCATCGTGGCCACCACCCGCCCGGAGACCATGCTCGGCGATGCGGCCGTGGCCGTGCATCCGGAGGATGGGCGCTACCAGGACCTGATCGGCAAGCAGCTTGTCCTGCCGCTGACCGGGCGCACGATCCCGGTGATCGCCGATGCCTATGTCGATCCGGAATTCGGTACCGGTTGCGTCAAGATCACCCCTGCCCACGATTTCAACGACTACGAGGTCGGCCGGCGCCACGATCTACCGCTGCTGAATATCTTCGACACACGCGCGCACCTGCTGGATATCGATGCCGTGCCCGAGCCGTACCGCGGCATGGAGCGCTACGAGGTGCGCGAGCACATCGTCGCCGACCTGGACGCGGCGGGCCTGCTGCACCAGGTCGATGCGCACACGCATCAGGTGGGGCGCGGGGACCGCTCGCATGCGGTGCTGGAGCCCTACCTGACCGATCAGTGGTACGTGGCCATCGCGCCTTTGGCCGCACCCGCCATCGCCGCCGTCGAGGACGGGCGCATCCGCTTCGTGCCCGAGCACTGGCAGAAAACCTATTTCGAGTGGATGCGCAATATCCAGGACTGGTGCATCTCCCGCCAGCTGTGGTGGGGTCACCGCATCCCTGCCTGGTACTGTGCCGACTGCGAGCACGTGACGGTGTCGCGCGATACCCCGGAGCGCTGCGGCGGCTGCGGCGGCACCGACATCCGCCAGGACGAGGACGTGCTGGACACCTGGTTCTCCTCGGGGTTGTGGCCGTTCTCGACCCTGGGCTGGCCGGAGCAGACCGAGGAGCTGGCCCGCTTCTATCCGACCAATGT
>DATLWN010000110.1:0-2947 GCA_035576305.1 Mariprofundaceae bacterium | reverse complement strand
TCGCACCCGTGCTGCAGGAGATGGCCGCGCTGCTCGCCGGCGCCGGCGGCCGGGCGCGGGTTGGCTGGCTCGTGCCCGAATAATCCGCACAGATAGACCCTGATGTGGCGAATCCGCGCATCAGAATTTTTCCGGTGTCGTCTATCACAGCCATGACATACTCGCGTGCCCATATTCGCCCCTGTCGATACCAGCACATGGAGGTATGGCATCATGGATTGGGAATGGCTTGAAAACCGGATATTCGAACGCACCCTGACCGCAGACGAACGCAACACCCTGCAGGCGGTGATCCAGCAGGTGGAGTTCGCCGAGGGCGAACGCATCATGGTGCAGAACGCGCCGGGCGGTACGCTGTACCTGCTGCGCTCGGGGCGGGTGGCCGTGGAACTGGAATTCTGCGGCGAGACCGTGCACCTGGCGGACGTCGGCGAGGGCGCCCAGCTGGGCGACATGTCCTTCGTCGACGAACAGGGCGCCGGCGCCACGCTGATCGCCCGCACGCCGTGCGTGGCCTACAAGCTGACGCGCGACGACCTGTCGCGCCTGTACGCCTATCGCCAGGACATGGTGAACGATCTGCTCGTGCACACGCTGAAGGGCATGTCCAGCACCATCCGCAACCTGAACGAGGCGAAGGCTGCCGCCCTGCAGTACATCCACGGGCGCCGCACCTGAAACGCAGAAGGCCGGGGCTAGCCCCGGCCTCCCGTGTGTCGTCGGCCGACGGCCTAGAGCTCGATGCCCAGGCGGTTGGCCACCTCGTGGTAGGCCTCGGACAGCCCGCCCAGGTCACGGCGGAACACATCCTTGTCCAGCTTGCGGCCGGTCTCGGCGTCCCACAGGCGGCAGCCGTCCGGCGTGATCTCATCGCCGAGCACGATGGCGCCGTCGGCGGTCCTGCCGAATTCCAGCTTGTAGTCGATCAGGCGGATGCCCACATCGGCGAGCATCCCGCTCATCACCTCGTTGACCTTCAGCGCCATCGCCCGCATCTGCTCGATATCCTGGCGCGTGGCCCAGCCGAACAGCTCGGCATGCTCCACGGCGATCATCGGATCGTGCAGGGCATCGGACTTGTAGAACAGCTCGGTCAGCGGCCACTTGAGGGCCATGCCCTCCTCCAGGCCGAGGCGCTTGCAGATCGAGCCCGCGGCGACGTTGCGCAACACGACCTCGACCGGGATCATCGCGAGCTCCCTGATGCGCATCTCCACCGGCCCTTCCTTGCGCACGTAATGCGAGGCGATGCCGGCCGCATGCAGCTTCTCGAAGAAAAAGGAGGAGATGGCGCAGTTCAGCCGCCCCTTGCCGGCGATGACATCGTGCTTGATGCCGTCGAATGCGGTGGCGTCGTCCTTGAATTCCTGAATCAGCTCACCCGCGACATCGCAGGCATACAGGCGCTTGCCCTTGCCCTCGTATTTCAGTTTTCCGCGCATTGATCCACCTCACATCCTGTATCGATCAGCTGGGCATCCTAGCAGCGGGCCGGTGGCGCTCAAGCCGATATTCGGATTACAATGGGCCTCGGTTCCAGCGAGGGAGGGAGCATGTCCGAACAGACCGCCGATCCGATCATCCGCCTGCTGGCAGGCCACCCGATTTTCGCCGACCTGCCGGACCGGACGCTGGAGGAGCTGGCCCGTTCCTGCCTCATCTCCTCCTTCAAGAAGGGGCACAGGCTGATCACCGAGAACCAGGCGACGCAGGACATGTTCATCATCCTCAGCGGACAGGCGCGCGTGACCATCAACGGCACCGAGGTCGGCCGCCTCAACGCCGGAGAGGTGGCCGGCGAGATCTCATCGGCCGGCATCAGCCCGCCGATCGCCGATGTCGTGGCCGACACGGATATCGAGGCATTGGCCATTCCGCGCGCCGTGCTCAACGACATCTCCGCCGAGCACGCGGGCTTCAAGAAGCGCCTGCGCCAGGCCGCTTTCCGGCGCATCCAGAAATAGGCCGCCCCACGGCGGCACGCCGCCCGCACGTGCCCCTTGCCTTGCGCACCGGCGCTGCGTATATTGCGCGCCCCTTGACATACTTGCTCCGGCTGCGCATTGATGCCGGGGCGTACGAAACCAAAGTACTCCGAGAGGCGCCGTGTATTACGAAACTACCTATATCGTCAATCCTGATATTTCCCAGGAAAAGACCCAAGAACTGACCGATCAGCTGGTCGCCAAGGTCGAGAAGGCCGGCGGCCGTATCGTCAAGCGCGAGTATTGGGGCGTCCGCCCGCTCGCCTACCCGATCGAAAAACGCAAGCGCGGCCACTACGTGCTGCTTGTGACCGATGGCGCGGCCGAGGCCCTGCAGGCCCTGGAAACCGCCATCCAGCTGGAGGAGCGCATCCTGCGTTTCCTGACCGTGCGCCTGGATGAGCTGTCCGACGAGCCTTCGCCGCTGATGCGCCGCCGCAAGCCGCGCAGCGAGGAGAAGCCCGCCGAGGCTGATGCGGGCGAGGCGACCGAGGCAGCCGCCGAGGCTGATGCGGGCGAGGCGGCCGAGGCCTGAGTCCGCACCCGGGTCGGACGTGAACAGCGCCCGGCTTCACGGCCGGATCGATGAGGTCAGGCAGCGCTGGATGCCCGATGGCAGCCTGGCGGTGACCGCGACCCTGGTCATGCCCCGCCCGGCCCTGGGACCGGTGCGGGCCACGACGGCAAGCGAGCAGCCGATCCCGCTCAGGGCCGAGGGCGAGATGGCCGAGCATGTCCAGGCCCAGCAGGGCAGGGATGTGGTGATCGAGGGGCAACTGAGACGACGTTTTTACAGCCGGGACGGCGAGCCCTGCTGGGGCCAGGTGGAAATCTGGGTGAACCGATGCCAGCCGCTGGGGCCGGCAATGATTGAGGAGAAAGGACATGGCTGAAGAGACGAACAAGGAAACCGCAGGAAGCACCGAGGAGCGCGAGGCTCCGCGTGAGCGCAGCGAGCGCAG
>DATLWN010000109.1:0-5879 GCA_035576305.1 Mariprofundaceae bacterium | reverse complement strand
TCGCATAGGACAGAAGCTGCTGCTCGTGTGCGGCCAGGCTCGCCACCCCCTTGGCGGCCAGCCAGTCGACCGCCACGCCGAAGCCGATGGCCCCGGCGATGTTCGGCGTGCCGGCCTCGAACTTGTACGGCAGCTCGTTGTACTGCGTTTTCTCGAAGGTGACCATGGAGATCATGTCGCCACCGCCCTGGTACGGCGGCATCGCCTCCAGCAGCATCTCTTTCGCATACAGGAAGCCGACGCCCGTCGGCCCGTACATCTTGTGCGCGCTGCTGACATAGAAATCCGCATCCAGCGCCTGCACATCCACAGTCAGATGCGCCAGGGCCTGCGCGCCGTCGACCAGCACCTTCGCCCCCGCCGCATGCGCCAGGCGGATGATCCGATCCACCGGATTGATCGTGCCCAGTGAATTGGACAGGTGCACGATGCCGACCAGCTTCGTGCGTTCGGAAAGCCGGGCCTCGAACGCCTCCATGACCAGCTCGCCGGCATCATCGATCGGCGCCACGACGAGCCTGGCGCCGGTGCGCTCGCACAAGAGCTGCCAGGGCACGATGTTCGAATGGTGCTCCATCTCGCTGATCAGCACCTCGTCGCCGGCCTGCACGTTGGCATTCCCCCATGCCGTGGCCACCAGGTTGATCGACTCGGTGGTGCCGCGCGTGAACACGATCTCGCGCGTGGAGGCGGCGTTGATCAGGGCCCTGAGCTTCTCCCGCGCCGCCTCGTAGGCGGCGGTGGCCCGCTCGGACAGGGCATGCACCCCCCGGTGGATATTGGCGTTGTCCGCTTCGTAGTAATGGCGCACGGCCTCGATCACCGCGACCGGCTTCTGGGTGGTCGCGGCATTGTCCAGATACACCAGCGGCTTGCCGTATACCTGCTGGTGCAGGATGGGGAACTCCGCCCGCAGGGCATCGATGTCCAGGGGCAGGGCGGCGGTCTCGGTCATCGCCGTGCTCACGCCAGCACCTCCGCGGCCGCGGCCAGGCGCGACAGCCCCACCCGTTCCAGGTAGGCGCGCACCTCGGGATGCGGCATGCGCGCCAGCACCTCGTCGGCGAAGGCCACCGTCAGCGTCTGTTTCGCCGCCGCCTCCGAGAATCCGCGCGAACGCAGGTAGAACAGCTGGTTGGCATCGAGCTGGCCGACCGTGGCGCCGTGCGCGCATTTGACATCGTCGGCATAGATCTCCAGTTCCGGCTTGGTGTCGATCTCAGCCTGGCGGGACAGCACCAGATTGGCGTTGGATTGCGCCGAATCGGTCTTCTGCGCATCCGGGTACACCACGATCTTGCCGTTGAACACGGCATGCGCACGCCCGTCCAGCACGCCCTTGAAGAACTCGCGGCTGCTGCAGGCGGGCGCGTGATGATCGATGCGGGTATGGCAATCCGTGTGCTGCAGGCCGCCGGCCATGTACAGGCCGTTCAGCTCGCAGCCGGCACCCTCCCGTTGCAGCCCGGCCACGATGTCCAGCCGGCACAGCTGCCCGCCCAGGTTCACCGCATGCGCGGCATAGCGCCCGCCCTCCTGGTCCACCTGCACGCGCCCGAGGTGCACATCGTGCGGCCCGAGCTGCTGCAGGCGGTAATGCGTCAGCTCGGCACCCTCGGCAAGCGCTATCCGGCTCACGGCGTTGTCCAGCGCACCCTCCTCGCGATCGGGGGCCTGGATCGAGGCATACTGCTCGATGACCGTGGCCCTGGCGCCGGCAGCGAGGTCGACATGGTTGCGCGGATGCGAAACCTGGCCGCTGCGGGACAGGAAGATCGCCTGCACCGGGCGCGGCAGGGCCTTCCCGGCCGGCACGTGCACCGCCAGGCCGTCGGTGAACAGGGCGCCGTTGGCGGCGTTCAGACCGTGATACAGCGGGGCTTCCGACTCCCCGGCATCCAGTATCAGCCAGGACGGAGGCATATCCAGCAGCGGGGCGAGCGGCCCCGCATACAACCCGTCGCCCCCGGCAAGCGGCGCATCGGACAGCCCCGGATGGAAATGGCCGTCGACGAACACCAGGCGCTGCGCATCCAGATCGTTCAGCCTCAGCGCATCCAGCACGCCGGCATCGAACAGCGCGTCCCCGGCCGCCGGGGTGCACAGCCTGGACCACCATGGGGTCAGCACCCGCGGCAGATCGGTGTATTTCCAGTCCTCGTGCCGCATCGTCGGGATCCCCGACCGCCCGAAAGTGTCGACACAGGCCTGGCGATAGGCATCGAGCTTCCGGTTGCCGGATCCCGGAAGGCCGCGCATCGCCGCCAGCATCTCCGGGGCCACGCCCTCGGGCGGCTCCTGCATGGCTACGGCGCTCATGCCGCGGCCTCCTCCAGCACCCATTCGTAGCCGCGGGATTCCAGCTCCCTGGCAAGCCGCTTGTCGCCCGATTTCAGGATGCGCCCATCGGCCAGCACGTGCACCACATCCGGCTCGATGTAGTCCAACAGGCGCTGGTAGTGCGTGACCATGACGATGGAGCGTTCGGGGCTGCGCAGCTTGTTGACGCCATCGGCCACGATGCGCAGGGCGTCGATATCCAGGCCGGAATCGGTTTCGTCCAGGATGGCGAGCCTCGGCTCCAGCACCGCCATCTGGAAGATCTCGTTGCGCTTCTTCTCGCCGCCGGAGAACCCCTCGTTGACCGAACGCTTCAGGAAGTCCGGATCGAGCTGCACGAGCGAGGCCTTATCCCGCACCAGGCCCATGAAGTCGATCGCATCCAGTTCGGGCAGCCCCTGGTGCTTGCGCTTGGCGTTGAGCCCCGCCTTCAGCAGATAGACGTTGTTGACCCCCGGGATCTCCACCGGGTACTGGAAGGCCAGGAATACCCCCTCCCAGGCCCGCTCCTCCGGGCTCATGGCCAGCAGGTCCCGGCCGTTGTACGTGATCGAACCACGGGTGACCTCGTAGCCGTCGCGGCCGGCGATGACATTGGACAGCGTGCTCTTGCCCGAGCCGTTCGGGCCCATGATGGCATGCACCTCGCCCGCCCCCACCTCCAGGTTGATGCCCTTCAGGATTGGCTTGCCATCGACCGCGGCATGCAGGTCTTCAATCTTCAACATCGTCATTCCTTTTGTCTTTGGTATGGGTCAGCCGACGGCGCCTTCCAGGCTCACCGCCATCAGGCGGTTGGCCTCCACCGCGAACTCCATCGGCAGTTCGTTGAACACGTCCTTGCAGAAGCCGTTGACGATCATCGATACGGCATCCTCCTCGGAGATGCCGCGCTGCCGGCAATAGAACAGCTGGTCCTCGCCGATCTTGGAGGTCGTCGCCTCGTGCTCGACGATGGCCGAGGGATTCCTGACCTCGATGTACGGAAAGGTATGGGCGCCGCAGGTGTCGCTGAGCAGCAAGGAGTCGCACTGCGTGTAGTTGCGCGCCCCTTCCGCGCCCTTGGCGACGCGCACCAGGCCACGGTAGGACTGCTGCCCGCGACCGGCCGAGATGCCCTTGGAGACGATGGTGCTGCGGGTATTCTTGCCCAGGTGCACCATCTTGGTGCCGGTGTCGGCCTGCTGGCGGTTGTTCGTCAGGGCCACCGAGTAGAACTCGCCGACCGAATCCTCGCCGAGCAATACGCAGCTCGGATATTTCCAGGTGATGGCCGAGCCGGTCTCGACCTGCGTCCAGGAGATCTTCGAGCGTGCCCCGCGGCACTCGCCGCGCTTGGTGACGAAGTTGTAGATGCCGCCGCGGCCCTCCTCGTCGCCCGGATACCAGTTCTGCACCGTCGAATACTTGATCTGGGCATCGTCGAGCGCGACCAGTTCCACCACGGCGGCGTGCAACTGGTTCTCGTCGCGCTGCGGGGCGGTGCAGCCCTCGAGATAGGACACGTAGGCGCCGGCTTCGGCCACGATCAGCGTGCGCTCGAACTGCCCCGTATTCGTGGCATTGATGCGGAAATAGGTCGAAAGCTCCATCGGGCAGCGCACGCCTTTCGGCACGAACACGAACGAGCCGTCGGTGAACACCGCCGAGTTCAGGGTGGCGTAGAAGTTATCCGTGTAAGGCACGACCGTGCCCAGGTAGGCACGGACCAGTTCGGGGTACTCGCGCACCGCCTCCGAGATCGGGCAGAAGATCACCCCGGCAGCGGCCAGCTTCTCCTTGAAGGTGGTGGCCACGGACACCGAATCGAACACGGCATCGACCGCCACGCCGGCCAGCATCTCCTGCTCGCGCAGCGGGATGCCGAGCTTGGCATAGGTCTCCAATAGCTTGGGGTCGACCTCGTCCAGGCTCTTCGGCGCATCCTTGCGCCCCTTGGGGGCGGAATAGTAGGAGATCGACTGGTAGTCGATCGGCGCGTGCTGCACGTGCGCCCAGGTCGGCTCGGTCATCGTCTGCCAGTGGCGGAAGGCGGTGAGGCGCCAGTCCAGCAGCCATTCGGGCTCCTCCTTCTTGGCGGAGATCAGCCGGATCACGTCCTCGTTCAGCCCCGGTGCGACCGTATCCGCCTCGATGTCGGTGACGAATCCGGCCTTGTACTCGCGGTGGACGAGCGCCTTCGCCTCGGCGTCAGCAGCCATCGGCAACCTCCCGGATCAGGATCGGCGCCCTGAGCTCATCGATGCGGAACACCGGGCGGTAGTCCGGACGCGCCATATCGGCCAGCGAGATCATCTGCAGGGCATCGCGGATGGCGTCGTTGATCTTCAGCCAGTGCGTGCTGGTGGTGCAGAAGGGCAGCTGGTCGCATTCGCTGCCCTCCAGGTTGCACTCGGTCAGCGCGATCGATCCCTCCAGCGAACTGATGATCTCGCCCACCGAGATCTTGGCCGGTGGCCGGGACAGCCGGTAGCCGCCATGGGCGCCGCGGATCGATTCCAGCAGGCCCTGGTGCAACAGCATCTGCATCACCTTGCTGACCGTCGGCAGGGGCACGTGCGTTTGTTCGGCCAGCATGGCCGCCGTGTACGTATCCTCATTGGCCGCAGCCATATACGTCATCAGCAGAATGCCGTAATCCGTCAATTTGGTCAGTCGCAGCATGGCACCTCACCGCTAAGTCAGACCATTCTAGTCCTATTTAAGCGGCCGCGCAATTTCGGCGAACTTAACACAGCGGCCACGCCTTGTTGGCCCCAAGGGATTTATGGCATTGCTCCCTGCTCCGGGGCGCGGACGGCACAAAAAAAGCCCCTTCGGAGCTTTCGCTCAACAAAGGGGCTTTGCAGTAAATTCCTGGCAGTGACCTACTCTCCCGCAGCGAAACTGCAGTACCATTGGCGCGTAGGGGCTTAGCTTCTGAGTTCGGGATGGGATCAGGCGTTTCCCCCTAGCTATGACCACCAGGAAACCGGTGCGGGGTTTGCTTGGACCGCAGAAATACTCCTGTATTTCTGCTCCTATCGCCATCGAAAAGCGCGGTTTCCGATGGCTCACTCATCCTGCGGATGAGCCACCCGTCCTGGGTGGGGTGGCCGGAACAAACCCCTGAGAAGATGATCGAATGTCTTAACGTTGCATGGTCAAGCCGCACGGGCAATTAGTACTGGTCAGCTCCATGCATTGCTGCACTTCCACACCCAGCCTATCAACCTGGTAGTCTTCCAGGGCCCTTTAGGGAGCTCAAGTCTCCGGGAGAATTTATCTTGAGGTGGGCTTCCCGCTTAGATGCTTTCAGCGGTTATCCCTTCCAAACGTAGCTACCCTGCGATGCTCTTGGCAGAACAACAGGAACACCAGAGGTTTGTCCATCCCGGTCCTCTCGTACTAGGGACAGCTCCTCTCAATTCTCCAACGCCCACGGTAGATAGGGACCGAACTGTCTCACGACGTTCTAAACCCAGCTCACGTACCACTTTAATCGGCGAACAGCCGAACCCTTGGGACCTGCTCCAGCCCCAGGATGTGATGAGCCGACA
>DATLWN010000108.1:0-5868 GCA_035576305.1 Mariprofundaceae bacterium | reverse complement strand
TCGCCTACCATGTGATCCAGCCGATCGAGCACATCTCGCGCCTGCTGACGCGCGACTCGATGGCGATCGCCACGGCCTGCGTGCTGCTGGGCATGCTGATGATGATCACGCGCCGCAAGGCGATCACGCAGGTGATCGGCTTTCTGGCCGTCGAGAATTCGCTGTTCTTCGCCGCCATCGGCGCCACCAACGGCATGCCGATGGTGGTGGAGATCGGTGTGGCCTTCGACGTGCTGGTGGCGGCCCTGATCTTCGGCCTGTTCTTCTTCCAGATCCGCTCCACCTTCGATTCGCTGGAGGTCGAGACCATGCACGCCTCGCTGGTCGAGAGGGACGAGACGTGAACCTGTTCGTCGCCACGCTGGCCGCACCGCTGCTCGGCGGGCTGCTGCTTGGCCTCGTGCGCCACCCGGTGTGGGCGGCGCGCCTGAACGTCGCGGTCAGCGCCGTCACCTTCGCCTTCAGCCTGCTGCTGGCCGCGCAGGTGCTGCACCGGCATGCGCTGACCCAGTTCTCGGAGCTGTTTTATCTCGATGCCTACAACGTCTTCCTGGTGGCGCTGACGGCCTTCGTCGCCATGACGACATCCATCTTCTCCGGGCCGTACATGCGCCACGAGCTGGAGTCCGGGCGCGTGGATATGCTGCGCATGCGCCTGTATCACGCCATGTTCCAGTGGTTCTGCTTCGGCATGCTGCTGGGATTCACGACCAACAACATCGGCATCCTGTGGGTGTCGCTGGAACTGGCCACGCTGGCCACGGTGCTGCTGGTGTCGCTGTACCGCACCCCGGCCTCCATCGCCGCCGCCTGGAAGTACTTCATCCTCTGCGGCATGGGCATCGCCCTGGCTCTGTTCGGCACCGTGCTGGTGTTCTTCGCCTCCTCCGGCGTGCTCGGCCACGGCAACGAGGCGCTGACCTGGACTGAGCTGCTGGCGCACGCCGGCCAGCTCGATCCGGCGGTGATGAGCATCGCCTTCTGTTTCCTGATGGTCGGCTACGGCACCAAGGTGGGGCTGGCGCCGATGCATACCTGGCTGCCGGACGCGCACGGCGAGGGTCCGACGCCCGTGTCCGCCGTTCTGTCCGGCCTGCTGCTGAACCTGGCGCTGTACGCGCTGGTGCGCTGCAAGATGCTGGTGGACGGCGCCACCCACAGCCAGCTCGCCGGGCACATGATGATGGGCTTCGGCCTGCTGTCGCTCGCGGTGGCGGCCCTGTCGCTGCACCGGCAGCGCGACATCAAGCGCCTGTTCTCCTTCTCGTCGATCGAGCACATGGGCCTGATGAGCTTCGCCTTCGGCATCGGCACGCAGCTGGCGGGCTTCGCGGCGCTGCTGCACATGACGGTGCACTCGCTGGTCAAGTCCGGCATCTTCTTCACCGTCGGCCATGCCTCGCAGGCGATGGGCACGCAGAGGATCGGCGACATCCGCGGCCTGATCCGCCATCATCCGGGCATCGGCTGGGGGCTGCTGATCGGCACCGCCGCCATCGCCGGCTTCCCGCCGTTCGGGGTGTTCACCAGCGAGTTCCTGCTCGTCACCGCCGCCCTCAAATCGTATCCGTGGACGCTTGTCCTGCTGCTCGCCGGCCTGCTGGTGGCCATGGCCGGGCTGTTCCGCCTGGTGCAGCCGATGGTCTATGGCGAGCCGGCGCCTCAGGCGAGGCCCGTGCACGTCAACATGCTGCCGGTATACGTGCATCTCGCGCTGGCGCTGGTGCTCGGCCTGGCGATCCCGGCCTTCCTGGCCGGCTGGTACCAACAGGCCGCGCAGCTGATCGCGACAGGGGGCGGGGCGTGAACAAGGCGCTGAACACCTGGTTCGCCGAGCGTCTGGCCGATCACGGCATCCACAGCCGTTATCTGGAGGACCATCATCCGCGGCATATGCCCTGCCTGCAGATCCGGCGCCTGGACTGGGCCGAGGTGGCGGCCGAGGCGAGAAGGCTGGAGATGCGCCTGGTGGCCCTGTGGGCGGCCGAGGGCGGGGCGCACGACGAAGGCGCGCTGTACGCCTACATGGCCTTCGCGCACGGGGAGCACCGGCATGCGCTGCTGCGCACCGATCTGAACGCCGAGGCGCCGGTCCTGCCCAGCATCGGCGGCCAGTACATCGCCGCCGTGCGCATGGAGCGCACGCTGCAGGACATGTTCGGCATCCGCATCGAGGCCCTGGCCGATGCCCGGCCATGGCTGAGGCACGAGCACTGGCCGGAGGATGCGCATCCCCTTCGGAAATCCTTTGCCGCGGACACGCACATGGCGCGCCACGACGGCACCTATCCCTTCCTGGAGAGCGCCAGCGAGGGCGTGGACGAGATACCGGTGGGGCCGGTGCACGCCGGCATCATCGAGCCCGGGCATTTCCGCTTCCTGGCGGTCGGCGAGCAGGTGCTGAACCTGGAAGAGCGCCTGGGCTACGTGCACAAGGGCATCGAGAAGGCGGTGGAGGGGCGCACGGCGGCCGACGGCGGTAAGCTCGCCGGGCGCATCTCCGGCGATGCCAGCGTGGCCCATGCCTGGGCCTTCGCGCAGGCATGCGAGTACGCCAGCTACCAGGCGCCGCCGGAACGGGGGAGCCTGCTGCGCGGGGTGCTGTGCGAGCGCGAGCGCATGGCCAACCACATCGGTGACATCGGCGCCATCTGCAATGATGCCTCCTTCAGCTTCATGCACATGCAGATGCAGCGGCTGCGCGAGGATATGGCGCGGCTGCACCGCCAATTGTTCGGCCACCGGCTGCTGATGGATGTGATCGTGCCGGGCGGGCTGGCCCGAGATGTCGACGATGCGGGCCGCCGACAGCTTGCCGAACAGACCCGGGTCATCGCCGCCGAGGTCGAGACGCTGCGCAGCATCTATGCCGACCATCCCTCGATCCAGGAGCGCGTCATCGGCTCGGGCATCGTGCCGCCGCCCGAGGCGCGGGATATCGGTCTGCTCGGCTATGCCGGGCGGGCCTCCGGCCATTATGCCGACGAGCGCATCGAGGAGGCCTATGCGCCGTACGACCGACTGACGGTCAAGGTGCCGCAGGGCAGGCACGGCGACGTGGCCACGCGCGTCTGGGTGCGTTTCGAGGAGATCGCCGACTCGGCGCGCATGATCAGCGAGTTGCTGGACGCGCTGCCGGAAGGGTCGGTGCGCACGGAGTGGATGCCGCCGGAGGCCGGCGTGTCGGGCTTCGCCGCCATCGAGTCCTGGAGAGGGGAGATCGCCGCCTGGGTGCGCTTCGGCGCCGATGGTCTGATCGACCGCTATTACGTGCGCGACCCCTCCGTGATCAACTGGCTGGGCCTGGAGCTGGCGGTGCGCGAGGTGCCGGTGCCGGACTTCCCGCTGAACAACAAATCCTTCAACTGCTCGTATTCGGGCAACGACCTGTGAGGCAATCGTGCTGCGCATCCTGAAGACCATCGCCGGCGTCGGCTGCAAGGTCGAGAGCCTGCCGGAAAGCGGGGCCGTCGAGTTGATCGGCGCTCAGCTGGAGGCGGCCGTGCGCAGGCGCTTCAAGGGCTCGCTGGCCATCCGCCAGGTCGATGCCGGCTCCTGCAACGGCTGCGAGCTGGAGATCCATGCCACGAACAACTGCTACTACGATCTGGAGCGCTTCGGCTGCCGCTTCGTGGCAAGCCCAAGGCATGCCGACATGCTGCTGGTCACGGGGCCCGTGACGCGCAATATGGAGACGGCGCTGAGGATGACGTTTGATGCCATGCCGGCGCCGAAGCTGGTGGTGGCGGTGGGGGACTGCGCCGGCAACTGCGGCGTGTTCGGGCGCGACAACTATGCCGTGGCCGGGTCGGTGGCCGACATCCTGCCGGTGGCGGCCGTGGTGCACGGCTGCCCGCCCGCGCCCGCCGACATCATCGCCGGCATCCTGAGAGCCGTCGGTGGCTGATCCCATCGTCGCACATATACCGTCGCGGCCGCTAAACGATTAGCATGCGCCGGCCGGCGGGGCCGGTCAGACCAGCGGAGTGGGTGAGAGCGATGGGAAGAGCGTTTGAAGTGCGCAAGGCCTCGATGGCCAAGACGGCTGCGGCCAAGACCAAGGTGTATTCTCGGTTCGGCCGCGAGATCTACATGGCCGCCAAGAACGGCGGCGCCGATCCCGATGGCAACCTGGTGCTGCGCCGCCTGATCGACAAGGCGAAGAAGAGCCAGGTGCCGTCGCACGTGATCGACAAGGCCATCGACAAGGCCAGCGGCGCCGGCGGCGAGGATTTTGCGCCGGCCCGCTACGAGGGCTTCGGGCCGGGCGGCTGCATGGTCATCGTCGACTGCCTGACCGACAACAACACGCGCACCTTCAGCGATGTGCGCCAGTGCTTCGGCAAGAACGGCGCCAAGCTCGGCGGACCGGGCGCGGTGGCGCACATGTTCGACCATCTGGCCGTATTCGCCTTCAAGGGGGAGGAGGAGGCGGCACTGGAGGCGCTGATGAACGCCGATGTCGACGTCTCCGACATCGAGAGCGAGGACGGGGTCGTCACCGTGTTCGCGCCGACCACCGAGTTCTACAAGGCGCGCACGGCGCTGACCGAGGCCTTCCCGGATATCGAGTTCGAGGTCGAGGACATCTCCTACGTGCCGAAGACCTCCACCGCCCTGGCTGGCGAGGATGCCGAGATGATGGAGCGCTTCCTGGCCGCGCTCGACGACATCGACGACGTGCAGGAGGTCTACCACAACGCCGAGCTTCCCGGCTGACGCCGGCATCCCGGGTGGGATGCCCCCCGTCAGGGATGGATCTTCTCGTGCCGCTCCAGCATCTGGACGAACTCTGCAATCTTCCTGGCGCGCGTTTCGGCCTTCTTGGAGGTCTGGATCCGGTAGAGCAGGGCATACCGGTTCCGGCTGTCGAGGCCGGCGAAGAAGTCCCTTGCCCGGGCATTGCCGTCGAGTGCGGCCTGGAAGTCCGCCGGGACGGCCGCCTTGCTGGCCGAGTCGTAGGCCGCATCCCAACGCCCGTCGCGCTTGGCCGCCTCGATCTCCCTGAGCCCCGCTTCCTTCATGCGCCCCGACGCGATCAGGGCCAGGGCCTTTTCCCGGTTGTTCCTGGACCAGGCGCTGTTCTTCGAGCGGGGGGTGAATCGCTGTAGCCAGTACCGGTCGTCATGCTTTTTCTTCTGGCCGTCGATCCAGCCGAAGCAGAGCGCGGTCTCCAGAGCCTGATCGTATGAAACCGAGGGGATGCCCGTGCCGGCCTTGGCGATCTGCAGCCACAGGCCCGGTGAGCTGCCGTGGTTGTCCTCCAGCCAGGCATCCCAGTCTTCCTGTTGTGCGAAGGGCCTGACGGTCAACGCTGCCGCCGCGCTGTGCCGGGAGCTCATGCTTAATGACGTTTGCCGGACGCCGTTTGCCCGACCAGGGTGGCCAAGCGATGGGCGCGGATCAGGCCATGCAACACCTCGATGCGGGTCGCTTCGTACCGTTTTCCGATATGCATGGGGATGCCTCGCGTTGATCTTGCGGCCGCGGCCGCCATGCCCATTAAAGCCGAATGGCTGACAGACGCAAGCGATGACCATGGCGCGCGGTTTACGGGCGGGCAGCGGCGGCCTAGGCTGGTTGCATGGTGCGCACGTCCGCGGATGGCAAGGTCCATCGTTCGGCAAAGGAAGATGTCCACGAGACCATCGCCTGGATCAGGCGGCATGCGCCGCTGACGGAGCTGTGCCGGTTCGGCGGCTGGCCGGACGACGCGCGGCTCAAGGTCGAGGTGTGCAGCCGTGCAGCGCAGGAGTGGATCGTCAATATCACATTCGTCGAGGCCATCATGGAGATCTCGGAGTGCGACGTGACAGAGCGTGAGCGCTGCGGCCAGTATTCCGTGTCCTTCGACGAGGCGGGGTACCC
>DATLWN010000107.1:0-1536 GCA_035576305.1 Mariprofundaceae bacterium | reverse complement strand
ATCAGCATGTCGAACAGGCGGCGTCCGGTGTGCGCGACGTCGGTGATGCCGGCACCGGGCAGATGGCGGATGATCGGCCAGCTCTGGAACAGGTGCAGATTCATGCCGACGATGGCGATCGCGGCCTCGGCCGGTTCGATGTCGGTGCGGATGTCGCCCGATGCCTGGCAGGCGCGGATCAGCGTCACCAGCCGGGAGAAGTGCTCGCCGAACACCTGCTCGGCCATGGCGCGCCCCTGGTCCTGATCGCCGTTGATCAGCTCGCGCGTGATCAGGCGCATCAGTTCGTCATGCTCGAAGATGTGCCTCAGGTGCATCGCCGCGAAGGTACGCAGGCCATCCAGCGGATTGCTTCCCTTCTCGGCATCGTGCAGCAGGGCCCGGGTATCCAGGCAGGCGGTACGCACCACCTCCAGGTACAGCACCTCCTTGGTGGGGAAGTGGTGGTAGACGGTGGCCTTGCACAGGCCCGCATCGAGGGCGATCTGCTGGATCGACACGGAGGCGTAGCCGCGTTCGGCGAACAGGCGCTGGGCCGAGGCCAGAAGCCTCTCCCTGCCAGCCAGCTCGATTGCCGCTTCACCCATTCGCTTGCCCCTTTCCCAACCGACCGATCGGTCAGTCCGGCCAATCTGCGTCGCTTGTCCGGGGCTGTCAATGGCCCAAACCCGCAGAGAAATGATGTCTAACGCCGCGGATTATTGGTGCAGGCTGTGGAAGATCCTCTCGGCCAGGCCCGGCGAGATGCCCGGCACCGCGGCCAGGTGTTCGCGCGAGGCCGCCTTGACGCCCTCGATGCCGCCGAAGTGCTTCAGCAGCGCCACGCGCTTGGCCGGACCGATGCCGGGGATCGCATCCAGCGCCGAGGTGAACATGCTGGCCTGCTTGCGCTTCTTCATGTACTGACCGGCAAAACGGTGCGCCTCGTCGCGCACGCGGGCGATCAGCAGCATCGCAGGGGAATGGATGCCCGGCTGCAGCGAGCCCTCGCGCCACGACGGCCACAGCGTTTCGTTGCCGAGCTTGCGGCCCGCCCCCTTGGCCACGCCGATGAGTTTCATCGCCGACAGGCCGGCATCGGCCGCCGCCTGCATGGCCACGGCCAGTTGTCCCTTGCCGCCGTCGATCAGCATGATGTCCGGTTCCGGCAGCGCCTCGTCGACGATGGCGCGGAAGAAGCGGGACAGCACCGCAGCCATCGCGGCGTAATCGTCGCCGGCCGGCACGTCGTCGAGCCGGTAGCGGCGGTAATGATCCTTGTCCGGGCCGTTGTGGTCGGCATAGACGATGGCCGCCGCCATCTGCTTGCCGCCGAGGTGCGCGTTGTCGACGGCGGCGATCGTCTGCGGTATCGCCTCCAGGGCGAACAGCTCGGCCAGCGCCTCGAACGCCGCCTGCTGGTTGGTGGCGGCACGGCTGGCCAGCGACTGCTCGCCGGCATGTGCCACCTGCCTCAGCCAGTCGGCCCTGGCACCGCGCCTGGGTGAGCGCACCGTGCATCGCGTCCCCGGCCGCAGCAGCCGGATCAGGCGCTGC
>DATLWN010000106.1:0-6549 GCA_035576305.1 Mariprofundaceae bacterium | reverse complement strand
CTGGATCGTTAACATGGGTATGGACATCATTGATATCGCACTTCTGATCGTCCTGGGGGCGACTGTCGTCGGCGTGTTCTCGGCCGGAGCCCGATGGGAACGGGAGAATAAGGGCAAACCCGGCAAGGTGATCGGCCAGCCCGGTTCGCAGTCCAAGCCCAAGCCCAAAGCCAAGCCATCGCTGTACGATCGCCTGGGCGGCGAGGCCGCCATCAATGCCGCGGTGGATGTCTTTTACCGCCGCGTGCTGGCGGATGCCTACATCAAGCGCTTTTTCGAGGGCGTCGACATGGCCAGGCAGGCGGCCAAGCAGAAGGCCTTCCTGACCATGGTGTTTGGCGGTCCGAACAACTACACCGGCAAGGACATGCGCCAGGGGCACCGGCATCTGGTCAAGATGGGGCTCGACGACAGCCATTTCGATCACGTGCTGGCCCATCTGCGTTCGACGCTGGCCGAGCTCGGCGTCGGCGAGGACGGTATCCAGGAGGTCATCGGCCTGGCCGAAACGACGCGTAACGACGTTCTTGATCGCTAGCTGAAAGAGGGAAGCACGCCGTGTCGACGATTGCCTATGAAGGGCGGACCTATGCCTGCGAGGCCGGGGAGTCGGTGCTGGATTGCCTGATGCGCCACGGCGTGCTCCTTCCCTCCTCATGCCGCAACGGCATTTGCCAGACCTGCATGATGCATGCGATCAGCGGCGACATCCCCGAGGAGTCCCAGAAGGGCCTGAAGGATACGCTGAAGGTGCAGGGATACTTCCTGGCCTGCGTGTGCCGCCCCCGGGGCGACATGGAGATCCGCCAGGCCACTGTCGAGGGACACCGGCATGCCGGGACGGTTTCCGCCAAGGAGCAGCTGAACGCCCAGGTTATGCGCCTGAGGATTCAGCCTGGGGCGCCATTTCCGTACCGGGCGGGCCAGTTCATCAACCTGCTGCACGGCAACGCCGTACGCAGCTATTCGCTGGCCAGCCTGCCCGGGGAAGGGGAGATCGAGCTGCACGTCCGGCAGGTGCCGAGCGGCCTGGTCAGTTCCTGGGTCCATCGGGAGCTGGCGGTGGATGACGGCGTCGAGTTCTTCGGCCCCGCCGGTGATTGCTTCTATGTGCCCGGCAAGCCGGAGCAGCCGCTGCTGCTGGTCGGCACCGGTACGGGCCTGGCACCGCTGTACGGCATCATCCGCGATGCGATCGCCCACGGGCATACGGGCGATATCCGCCTGTTTCACGGCAGCCTGCATCGCGATGGCCTGTATATGGTCGATACGCTGCAAGCACTGGCAGCGGCGAGTGAAAACATCCGCTATATCCCGTGCGTACTGCATGGCGAGGCACCCGCAGGGGGTGCGGTCGGTTCCATCGACGATGTCGTGATGCAGGCCATGCCCGATCTCGCCGGGTGGCGCGTCTATCTCTGCGGCGACCCGGAGATCGTGCGCACCCTTCAGGGGAGGATCTTCCTGGCCGGGGCCGCCATGCAGGAGATCCACGCTGACGCCTTTACATTTACGCCACACTGAGTAGTGATTCGTCTCAGCTCGCGGGTGAATCCGGACGCCGTTCCGGCTACCATGCGCGCCGAACGGAGAACGCATCATGGCCATGGACAGCTTGCTGGAACATTTTCGCGATCACCGCCCCGTGCTGCTCATCGTGATGGATGGCTGGGGGCTGGGCTCGGGTGGGGCGGAGGACGCCGTTGCCCGGGCGAACACCCCGAACTTCGATCGCCTGTGGCGGGATTATCCCCATACCCGTCTGCTGACCCACGGACCGTATGTCGGCCTTTCCTCGGCGGGCGACCTGGGCGGATCCGAGGTCGGGCATTTCACCATGGGGGCCGGAAAGATTCTCGACCAGGGCCCGACGCGCATCACCAATGCCATCGCCGACGGCTCGTTTTTCCAGTCCGAGGCCCTGCGCACCGTCACCGGGAACTGCCTGGAGCACGGCAGCACCCTGCATCTTCTCGGCCTGCTTTCCGATGGCAATGTGCATTCGCATATCAACCATATCCTGGCCCTGATCGAGCATGCGGACCGCCAGGGCATCGCCCGCCTGCGCATGCATGCGCTGCTGGATGGGCGCGATGTCGGCATCCAGACGGCCCAGGTCTATGTGGCCCAACTGGAGGAGGCCTTTGCCCGCATCAATGCCAAACAGGGGCGGGACTACCGTTTCGCCTCCGGAGGCGGGCGGGAGGCCATCACGATGGACCGCGATCACAACTGGGACAAGGTTCAGGCGGGGTGGGAACTGCACGTGCACGGCAGCGGCACATACCGGTTCTCCAGCATGATCGAGGCCATCGACCACTTCCGGGCCGCGACCCCGGGCCTGGTGGACCAGGACATGCCCGGTTTTGTCATCGTCGATGCCAAGGGCAAGGCGGTGGGGCCCATCCAGGATGGCGACGGCGTGATCAACGTCAATTTCCGGGGCGATCGTGCCATCGAGATCACCGAGGCCTTCTGCCTGGATGATTTCGACGGCTTCGATCGCGGACGGCGGCCGCGGGTGTGCTACGCCGGCATGATGGTCTACGACGAGGATCGCAACCTGCCCCAGTTGCAGATCATGGGGCCGACCAAGGTCGATGCCCCGTTCGGGAAGCGTATCCTGGAACTGGGCATCCGGCAGTTCCGCCTGACCGAGACGCAGAAGTTCCCGCATGTCACCTTCTTCTTCAATGGCGGCTATCGGGAACCGCTGGATGCGAGCATGGAGGACTACATCCTGATCCCTTCCGACAAGGGTGTATCCTTTGCCGACCATCCGCAGATGCAGGCCGACAGGATCGCCGACAAGGCCGTCGAACTGATCGCCAGCGGCCGCTACGGCTTCGGCCTGATCAATCTGGCCAATGCCGACATGGTGGGGCATTGCGGGCGGATGGACCCCGCCATCCAGGCCGTCGAGGCCGTCGATGCCGCGATCGGACGCATCGTCGAGGCACTGCAGGCGGCCGGTGGCAGCGCCATCATCACGGCCGATCACGGCAACGTCGAGGTCATGCGCGTCAAGACGAAGCAGGGCGACGAGCCCAGCACCAAGCATTCGCTCAATCCGGTTCCCTGTATCCTGTTCGATGCGGCTCCGGAGCGGCCGTATACCCTGCGTCAGCCCAGCGGCGGCAAGGATCCGCAGCGGGAGCCGGGGCTTTCGCACCTGGCGGCGACCCTGTTCGTGATGCTCGGGCTGCCGCCGCCGCCGGACATCAATCCCTCTCTGTTCGAGGTGGGGAGCGCGTAACGCTCCGGGATGCCGCTCAGCGCTGCTCGTGGGTCTGTTTGTTGCCGCCCGCGAGCAGGGATTCGCGGTTCTTGAGCATCAGGCCGCGCAGGATCATGCCGCTGAAGAAGATCAGCACCACCGACAGGGTCTTTTCGTTCAGGATGACCCCCAGGTGTTCGCTGATCCCCGGGACGCCGAGCACGGCCAGTACGACAGGGGTCAGTGCGGCCACGACGGATACGCCCATGCCGATAAAGCCGATCTTGAACAAGGTGGAAGATTTCACGCCGATCTCCTGTCCGTC
This sequence comes from Mariprofundaceae bacterium, assembly GCA_035576305.1. Classification (GTDB taxonomy): domain Bacteria; phylum Pseudomonadota; class Zetaproteobacteria; order Mariprofundales; family Mariprofundaceae; genus DATLWN01. Next base: position 3,007 of record DATLWN010000106.1, on the reverse strand, counting down.
GCCGGGGATGTGATGCAGGCGACGTGCGCTGCGTCGGGCGGAACCCTAATCCAATTCCGCATCGCGATGAAGCCGTATCGGAGCGCTTTTTTCGCACCGTTGTGCATCCCGCGGTCCACAGGCCCGGCCATGGCCTTTACACGGACATTTCCCAATCAGCGGTTTCGGTGCTTCCATTGGATTAAACGGGCATGATGGTTCCATACGGGAGAAGATCGCCATGCGTGCGCAGATGAACGAACACTGGCATCACCTGCCAGCCTCCGAGGTTCTCGACCTCTTGGCGAGCGATCCGGCCAAAGGGCTGGACAGCCTCGAGATCACCGAGCGCCAGGGTGCATTCGGGCCGAACCGGCTGAGCCCCAGGCGCGAACGCGGGCCGTTGTTGCTGTTCCTGCAGCAGTTCAACCAGCCATTGGTCTATATCCTGCTGATCGCGGGGCTGATCACGGTCGGCATGCAGAAATGGGTCGATGCCAGCGTGATCTTCGGGGTCGTGTTCATCAATGCCGTCATCGGCTCCCTGCAGGAATCCCGGGCCCTGAAGGCGATCGAGGCCCTGCGCCGTTCGATGACCAGCGTGGCCACGGTGCTGCGCGGCGGCGTGCGCCTGCGCATCGATGCCGGCGAACTGGTGCCGGGGGATATCGTGCTGCTGCAATCGGGCGACAAGGTGCCGGCGGATCTGCGCCTGCTCGATGCACGCGGCCTCAGGGTCGATGAATCGGCGCTGACCGGCGAGTCCGTGCCTGTGGAAAAGCAGCCGGAGGCCATGGCGCACGACGCCCTGCTGGCCGATCGCAGGAACATGGCCTATTCCTCGACGCTCGTGACCTTCGGCACCGGCAGGGGCGTGGTGGTGGCCACCGGCGATGCTACGGAGATCGGACGCATCAGCGAACTGCTCGCCTCCACCGAGGTGCTGGCGACACCGCTGACGCGCAGGCTGGCGCGTTTCAGCGGCATCCTGCTTTATGCGATCCTGGCCCTGGCGGCCGTGACCTTCGTTGTCGGCATCCTGCATGGCGAATCATGGTTCGAGATGTTCATGGCGGCGGTCGCGCTGGCGGTGTCCGCCATCCCGGAGGGGTTGCCGGCGGTGCTGACCATCGCCCTGGCCATCGGCGTCGGGCGCATGGCCCGCTCGCACGCCATCATCCGGCATCTGCCGGCCGTGGAAACCCTGGGCAGCACCACCGTGATCTGTTCGGACAAGACCGGCACCCTGACGCAGAACCAGATGACGGTGCAGCAGGTGCATGCCGGCGGGCGCATGTACCGGGTTTCCGGGGTCGGTTATGCGCCGGATGGGCGCTTCAGTCACGAGGGCGCCGATTTCGATGCCGCGCAGCACCCGGTATTGCGCGACTGTCTGGCGGCCGGGGTGCTGTGCAATGATTCCAGGCTGCATCTGGTCGACGGGCATTGGCACATGGAGGGTGATCCGACCGAGGCGGCGCTGACCACCGCCGCGCACAAGGCCGGTATCGATCCTGAGGGCTTGCGCGCCGACTGGCGGCGCCTCGATGCCCTCGCCTTCGAATCCCAGCAGCAGTACATGGCGACGCTGCACGTGCATGCGGCGAGCGGTGAGCGGCGCATCTACATCAAGGGATCGGCGGAGGCCATCCTGGCCCGCTGTGGCGACGCCCTGGGCGAGGATGGGGGGCGCGCGGTACTGGATGCCGGGGCATGGCACGGCCGCGAGGAGGCCATGGCGGCCGAGGGCATGCGGGTACTGGCCTTTGCCTTCAAGACCGTTCCGGCAACGATGGCGGGAGTCACCCATGAGGATGTGGCCTCGGGACTGACCCTGCTCGGCCTGCAGGGCATGATCGATCCGCCGAGGCCGGAGGCGGTGGCCGCGGTGCGCGCCTGCCGCTCGGCCGGCATCCGGGTCAAGATGATCACTGGCGATCATGCCGTGACGGCCGCGGCCATCGCGCGCGCCATTGGCCTGATCGGGTCGGAGGAGGGGGCTGTGCAGGTGCTCGGCGGCCGCGAGCTGTCGGCGCTCCCGGACCAGGAACTGATCGAACTGGCCGCGCGCACGCCGGTGTTTGCACGCGTGACACCGGACCAGAAACTGCGCCTGGTCGAGGCCCTGCAGGCCAAGGGGCACGTGGTGGCCATGACCGGGGATGGGGTCAACGATGCGCCGGCGCTGCGCCGGGCGGATATCGGGGTCGCCATGGGCGTGGGCGGCACCGAGGTGGCCAAGGAGGCTGCCGACATGGTGCTGGCCGATGACAACTTTGCTTCCATCGAGGCGGCGGTCGAGGAGGGGCGCGCCGTTTACGACAACCTGGTCAAGTTCATCGCCTGGGTGCTGCCGACCAACCTCGGCGAGGCGCTGATGATCCTGGTGGCGATCTTCGGCGGGCTGACCCTGCCGATCCTGCCGGTGCAGATCCTGTGGATCAACATGACGACGACGGTGTTTCTCGGCCTGATGCTGGCCTTCGAGCCCAAGGAGGCCGGCATCATGGAACGGCCGCCCCGGGATCCGGCGAGCCCGATCCTGACGGGGGAACTGATGGGTCGGATCCTGCTGGTGGGCGTGCTGCTGTTTGCGGGGGCTTTCGGCCTGTATGCATGGCGGCTCGGCCAGGGTGCAGGCGAGGCGGCGGCGCGCACGGACGCCGTCAATGCCCTGGTGTTCGGCGAGATGTTTTACCTGTTCAACTGCCGGTCCTTGCGCGATTCGATGTTCCGGATCGGCATATCCTCGAATCGCTGGCTGCTGGCCGGTGTGGCGGGCATGGCGCTGGCGCAGCTGGCATTCACCTATGTTCCCTGGATGAACCGGGCCTTTGCCAGCGCGCCGGTCGGATGGATCGATTGGGGGCTGGCCGTCGTCGTCGGCGTTGCTGTGTACGGCAGCGTCGGCACCGAGAAATGGTTGCGCCGGAGCGGCCGTGACAAAATCCGGGAACGGGCGCAGTGAGGGGATTTTCCTGTGCTAAGCTCGCCGCACGCACCGATTTTCGGTGTGCGATCCATGACG
>DATLWN010000105.1:0-1767 GCA_035576305.1 Mariprofundaceae bacterium | reverse complement strand
CAGGCGGCAATCGACGATCACCGCCCGCGCCGGCCAGCCGATCTGGGGGGCGGCGATGCCCACGCCGCCCGGTCCGGCGCGCATGGCCCGCTCCAGCCCGGCGAGCATGTCCACGGTCTCCTGGTCAAAGCGGGTCAGCGGCTCCGACCGCATCCGCAGCCGCGGATCGGGCAGGGTCAGCACGGGGGATGGCAAACGTCAGAGCACCGTTTCGTCGATGTCGTGCACGGCGATATCCACACCCAGGCGGGAGGCCACGGCCTTGAGCGCGTCGCGCAACACATCTCCCCGCCCCCCCGTATGCACCTCCAGCGCCATCATGTACACCGCCTCGGCATCCGAGCCGTGCATGCGCGTGGACAGATCGACCACCGAGGCTCCGCAGGCGGCGACGGCCTCGGTGACGGCATGCACGATGCCCATGCGGTCGGCGCCGTGCACGGTCACCACGCAGTCCGGCGCGGCGGACTCGGCCCTCGCCTCCTCGTCGCTGATGGGCTGGGACTGGATGGTCAGACCGGTGCGCTGTTCCAGATCGGCCAGCGCCCCCTTCAGGCCGCCGAGACCAGCCTCTTCGGGCAGGCGCACGATCAGCATCATGGTGAACCGGCCCCGCAGGGCCGTCATCGACGAATCCTCGATATTGGCATCCAGGTGCAGCAGGGCCTCGGCCACATCCCGGACGATCCCCGGGCGGTCATGGCCCGAAACGGACAGCAGAACGTATGGCATGCATCTCCCCCCACGGGCATCGGCCCCCGGCAAGCATGGCCGGGCGGGCGGCAAAAGTCGATGTCCGGATCAGACGGTGAATGACATCCCGCAACCGCACTCGCCCTTCTTGTTCGGATTGATGAACACGAAGGCTGAGGACAGCATGTCCTGCTGGAAATCGACGCGCACACCCTTCAGGGCTGCGGCATAGGACTCGCCGTCCACATACAGGTCGAAGCCGTCGAAGTGACGCACCAGATCCTCGGTCTGCGGTGCCGGCGCATAGGCCATGACATACTCGTAGCCGGAACAGCCGGCCCGGCGCACGCTCAGGCGGATGCCGCCGCCGGCGCTCTTCCCCTGCTCATGGCACAACACCTTCAGCGCCTGGGCGCGGGCGGCATCGGTGAACTCAATATCGGGAACCATGGACATCACTCTCCATCCTTTCTTCGCACCTCAGGCCGTGCGCCTGAGCCCCGCCATGGACTGCAGCCGGCCGTATGCCGCCTCGATCGCTCCGATCAGCGCCACCACATCGTCCATGGCGTTGCCGGGGCCGAAGCTGATGCGCAGGCTGCTCCTCGCCTCATCGGCGGAGGCCCCCATCGCCAGAAGCACGTGCGAAGGCTCGCGCTTGCCGGACGAACAGGCGGAGCCGGAGGCGACGGCGAAGCCGGCCAGGTCCAGCTGCATCAGCAGCGTTTCCCCGTCCATGCCGGGCAGGTGGACCATGCTGGTGTTCGGCAGGCGGGGTGCCGTGGACGCGAACACGTGCGCCTCGGGGAAGCGGGCGAGCAACTGCTGCTCGAAGGCATCGCGCAGGCTGCGGGTCGCCCCGAAATCGACCTGGCCGATCGCGGCCGCGAAACCGGCGATGCCGGGCACGTTCTCGGTGCCGGAACGGCGCTTGCGCTCCTGCCCGCCGCCGGAGATCAGCTCACCGATGCTCACCCCCCGGCGAACCAACAGCGCGCCAACCCCCTTCGGGCCACCGATCTTATGCGCGGAGAGCGAAACAAAATCGGCGTTCCATGCACGCATATCGACCGA
>DATLWN010000104.1:0-3279 GCA_035576305.1 Mariprofundaceae bacterium | reverse complement strand
GGGGTGTGTCCGCCCCGGCATTCTGGCTGCACGATGATACCCAGCTTGATCAGGCCAAGTCCCTGATGGATGACTACCAGAATCACCGTGCAGAGCGTGCGCGGGCGGCATACGAACAGCTCAGGCGCGAGGGCAGGGCGCCGACCTGGATCGGCAATATCATCAGGCACCCGCTGCAGTCCATCCTGCTGGTGCTGCTAATCCTGTTCGTTCTCTACGTCACCCTGAGCCCCTTCCTGAATTTCAAATAGAGATTGAATGCGTGCGTCCCTGCACTTATTCAATGACGCAAGGGTAAAAGCGCGGTTTTACCCTTGCTCACAAAATCAGACGCCAGGTGCCTGATTTTGACGGCCATCCATGGCCGTGTGGGCGGCCAGTTCGGGGCGTCCTGGCCGGATCAGGTATCAGGCGTGTGAGGGCTCCTCGGGCAGCTCGAACGCCTCCTCGTCGGCCTTCTTCTGCGAGTGGTCGGCAGCGATCAGCATGTATACCGCCGGCACCACGAACAGCGTGAACAGCGTGCCGATGGCGATGCCGCTGCCGATCACCAGGCCCATGTTGAAGCGCGAGGCGGCACCGGCGCCGCTGGCGGTGATCAGCGGCAGCACGCCCAGAACCATGGCGGCGGTGGTCATCAGGATCGGCCTGAGACGGATGCCGGCGGCCTGCTCGACGGCCTCACGCTTGGAGTAGCCCTCGCGCTGCAGGGTGTTGGCGAACTGCACGATCAGGATGCCGTGCTTGCTGATCAGGCCCATCAGCGTCACCAGGCCCACCTCGGTGTAGATGTTGATGCTGGAGCCGCCGACGCCCAGGCTGATGAAGATCAGGGCACCGGCGATCGACATCGGCACCGACACCAGGATGATCAGCGGGTCGCGGAAGCTCTCGAACTGCGCCGCCAGGGCCAGGAAGATGATGATCAGCGCGAACAGGAAGGTCTCGACGAAGCCGCTGGACTCCTGCATGAACTGGCGCGACTGGCCGCCGTAGTCGACCGTGTAGCCCAGCGGCAGCGTCTTGTCGGCCAGACCCTTCAGGTAGCTCAGCGCCTCGCCGGTGGTGATACCCGGCATGGCCACGCCCTGGATGGTGGCAGCGTTGAGCTGCTGGAAGTGGTTCAGGGATTCCGGCGTGGTCTTCGTCGTGATGTGCACGACGGTGGACAGCGGCACGGAGCTGCCGCTGGCGGTGCGGATGTAGTAGTTCAGCAACTGGTTGGTGTTCAGGCGGAAGCGCTGCTCCACCTGCGGCATCACCTTGTAAGAGCGGCCGGACAGGCTGAAATAGTTGACGTAGCCGCCGCCGAGCATCGAGGCCAGCGCATCGCCGATGTCCTTCATCGACAGCCCGAGCAGCGCGGCCTTGTTGCGGTCGATCTCGACCGTGGACTGGGGCAGGTCGATGCGCAGGTCCGAATCCAGGAACATGAACATGCCGCTCTTCTGCGCCTGGGCCAGGAAGCCCTGCGCCACCTCGTTCAGGTTCACGAACGGCTGGGTGGTGCCGATGACGAACTGGATCGGCAGGCCGCGGCTGCCCGGCAACGACGGCGGCTGGAAGGCCACGGTGCGCATGCCGGCGATCTGGTTCAGCTGCCCCTGCACCACCGGCTGCAGGTCGCTGGCGGTCTTCTTGCGCTCATCCCAGGGGGTCAGCACCATGCCGGCGATCACGCGTCCCGGGGCGTCGATCTGGAACACGTGGTCGGTCTCCGGATGGCCGGCAAATATCTCGTAGATCTTGTGCGAATACGGTTCGCGCTGCTGCAGCGTCGAATCCGGGGCGGCCGTCGCCGCGGAGATGATCACGCCCTGGTCCTCCTGCGGCGCCAGCTCATGCTTGGCACCGGCATACAGGAAGTAGATGCTGACCAGCACGATCAGCGCGAACACCCACGTCACCGGCAGGTTGTTCAGCGAGCCGCTGAGGCCGCTGGCGTACTTGCGGCGCACCCAATCGAAGCGGGCATCGATGGCGTGCACGACCCTCGATTCCAGGCCGGGATCATCCTCGGCATGGTGCCTGAGCAGGCGCGAGCACATCATCGGCGACAGCGTCAGGGCGATGATGCCGGAGATGGTGACGGTGCCGACCAGGGTGAAGGCGAATTCGGTGAACAACGCGCCGGTCAGCCCGCCCTGGAAGCCGATCGGGATGAACACGGCGATCAGCACCGTGGTCATGGCGATGATCGGTCCGCCCAGCTCCCGCGCCCCCAGGATGGCGGCCGCCATCGGTTTCATGCCCTGTTCGAGATGGCGGTTGACGTTCTCCACCAAGATGATGGCGTCGTCGACGACCAGGCCGATGGCCAGCACGAAGGCCAGCAGCGTCAGCAGGTTGATCGAGAAGCCGAACATCACCATCGCCGTGAAGGTGGCGACCAGCGACAGCGGGATGGCGATCACCGGGATGACCACCGAGCGCGGCGAACCCAGGAAGGCGAACACCACGAGGGTGATGACGACCAGGGCCTCGATCAGGGTCTTGACCACCTCGTGGATCGAGCTGTTCACGAACTTGGTGGAGTCGTAGACGATCTTGCCGTTGATGCCCTGCGGCAGCTGCGCCTGGATGTCCGGGAACACCTTGCGCACGCCGGCCACGACGTCGAGCAGGTTCGCCGTCGGCGCCACCTGGATGCCGATGTACACGGCCTTCTTGCCGTCGAAGGAGACCTGGGAGTCGTAGTTGTCCGCACCCAGCACCACCGTGGCCACGTCCTTCAGGCGCACGATGGCGCCGTCCTTCTCCTTGACCACCATGTTCCTGAACTCGTCCACCGAGTGCAGGTTGGTGGAGGCATCGAGATTGACCTGCACCATCTGGCCCTTGGTGGCGCCCACACCCGACAGGAAGTCGTTGTTCGCCAGGGCGTTGCTGATGTCGGTGGCGGTCAGGCCGTAGGCGGCCATCTTCTTCGGGTTCAGCCAGGCGCGCAGCGCGAAGTTCTTGGCGCCGAGGATCTCGGCGGTCTGCACGCCGTCCACCGCCTGCAGCTTCGGCTGCACCACGCGCAGCAGGTAGTCCGTGATGTAGTTGGACGTCAGCTGGTTGCTGAAGAAGCCGATGTACATCGCGTCGATGGTCTGGCCGATGCTGATCTTCATCACCGGCTTCTGCGTCTGCGGCGGCAGCTGGTTCAGCACCGAGCTGATCTCGGCGTTCATCTCGGTCAGCGCCTTGTCCGAATCGTAGTTCAGCTTCAGGTAGGCGGAGATCGTGCTGTTGCTGTTGGTGCTCGACGAGGTCATATAGTCGATGCCGTTGACC
>DATLWN010000103.1:0-7928 GCA_035576305.1 Mariprofundaceae bacterium | reverse complement strand
GCCTCGGTGGCCAAACCCGCCGGCACGCTGCTGGCCCCGGGCGACGGCATCGATGTGGCCTGCGGGAGCGGCGTGTACCGCATCCGGCGCGTGCAGCCCGAGGGCAAGGGGGCGATGGATGCCGCCGACTTCCTGCGCGGGGCACAGCTCAACCCAGGCGACAGGTTAGGTTAATTTGACCACAGATGTGCGGCAGCAGGCCGTGTCCGTGCTGGCCGGCATCCTGGTCGATGGATCCAGGGCCGATGCGCTGCTGGAGCGTGCGGCATCGGACCTTGCGGATACGCGTGACCGGGGCCTGTTGCGCGAGCTGGTCTACGGCGTGCTGCGCCGCTTCTATGCACTGGAGACCGACGTCTCCCGCTTCACCATGACGAAGCCGAGTGATGTCACCCGCCTGGCATTGTTCGTCGGCGCCTATCAGCTGAGATACATGCGGGTGCCGGTGCATGCCGCCGTTTCCGAGACGGTGACGGCCGTGAAGAGGCTGGCGCCGAAGGATGCAGGCTTCGTCAACGCCGTGTTGCGCCGCGTGGCCGCATCCGAGCCGCCGGCGAAGCTCAAGCCCCACCAGCGGCTTGAGCTGCCACAGTGGCTGTATGCCGCCTGGCGCGACGGCTTCGGCGCCGAGCGGGTGGCCGGGATCGCCGCAGTGTTCCAGTCCGTGCCGCCGCTTTCGGTGGCGGTGCTGGACGGGGACCGGGACGCCTGGATCGAAGCGGTCCAAAAGCTCGGGATGGAGGCAACACCGGGGGAGCTGGCCGCGCAGGCCGTGCTGCTGCCGGCCTCCACCGACGTCGCGGCGCTGCCCGGCTATGCGGAAGGGCGGTTCACGGTGATGGACCAGGCCGCCCAGTACGCGGCCCTGGCCCTGGACATCCGCCCCGGCGACAAGGTGCTCGACCTGTGCGCCGCCCCCGGCGGCAAGACCGCACTTCTGGCCCGCCTGCATCCGGACAGCGAGGTCACGGCGGTGGAGCTGAGCGCCGCGCGCCTGCCGCGGCTCGAGGCGAACCTGGAACGCCTGCAGGCGGGCAACGTGACGGTGCAGCAGGGCGATGCCACGGCGTTGGCGTTCGCGGACGCTTCGTTCGACGCCATCCTGCTCGACGCCCCGTGCTCGGCCTCGGGCGTGATCCGCCGCCATCCCGATGCGAAGTTCATCCATGATCGTGAGAGCGTGGCCAGGCACGCCGGGCTGCAGAGGAAGATGCTTGCCGAGGCCCTGCGCGTGCTCAAACCCGGCGGGCGGCTGGTCTATGCCGTGTGCTCGATCCACCCCGAGGAGAACGAGCAGGTGGTCGAGAATCTCCCCGGGCTGCAATCGGCCGAACGCCTGTTCCCGTCCGAGTCCCACGACGGCTTCTTCATCGCCAGACTGATCAGCTGAGCGCCTCGGCCAGGGCGGCGCACTCCCGCTTTACCAGTTCATGGAAGCCCTGGCTGATCCTGTCGAAAACGGGGCCGCGGCACTGCCTCATCATTCTCCCGTCAACGCTGCCGACGGGGATCAGCTCGGCACCCGTGCCGGTGAGGAAACATTCGTCCGCCGTATAGAGATCGTACGGAGCGATCGATTTCTCCTGCACCTTGATGCCGTTCGCCGCCGCGATCTCGATGACCGCGGCCCGCGTGATGCCGGCCAGCGCGCCATCGGTCACCGGCGGGGTCATCAGGATGCCGTCGCGGGCGATAAAGACATTGTCGGCTGTGCCCTCGGCCACAAGACCCTGTGCATTCAGCAGCAGCGCCTCGTCGGCACCGGCGTGGTTGGCCTCCATGCGCGCCAGGATGTGGTTGAGGTAATTCAGGCTCTTGATGCGCGGATCGAGCCCGTCGGGCGCGAGCCTGCGCGTCGATGCGATGATCAGCCTCGCTCCCTGCTGCCTTCTTTCCGGGCTGATCATCTGCAGACGGTCGGCGATGATGAACAGGGTGGGGCTGTGACAGTTTTCCGGATTGATGCCGAGGGGGCCCACGCCGCGGGTGACGGCGAGCCGCAGGTATCCCTCCGGTTCATGGAATGTCTCGACGGTCTGCCTGACCGCAGCGGCGATCGCGGGTAGCGGCATGGGCAGCATCAGCGCGATGGCACGGGCGGAATCCTCCAGCCGCTGCAGATGCGCCGCCAGCCGGAACGGAACGCCATGGTAGAAGCGGATGCCTTCGAAGACGCCGTCGCCGTACAAAAGCCCGTGGTCGAACACCGAAACCGTGGCCTCGTCCGCCGGCATCGTGCGGCCGTTCATCCAGCATATGGCGTGTTGGTTCATCTCGATCGCTCCCCGGTTTGATAGGTCAATATACTTGACCGGTTGAAGGGTAGGGGTTGCCGGCATAATATGTCAATATGCATGACCTAAATGACCACCCGGACAGGCAAACGGAACTGAACCAGGCGCTGGAGGCGATGTATTATGGCTTCAGGGCCTTTATCGCCAAGCCGGATCAGCGCCTGGGCGAGCTTGGCCTGGCGCGCGTGCATCATCGCATCCTCTATTTCATCGGCAGGAATCCGGCGTGCAGCGTCAGCGAGCTGTTGCAGAGGCTGAAAGCCACCAAGCAGTACATTCACCAGCCGTTGCGGCGATTGATCGAGGAGGGGTATGTCGAGGCCCGGCCGGACCAGGCCGACCGCAGGGTCAAGCGCCTGTCCCTGTCCGCCAAGGGCTCTGCGCTTGAAAGCGAACTCTCCGCCGTTCAGCGCGGCCAGTTCGAGCGTGTTTTCCGCCAGGCCGGGCCGGCATCCGAGCAGGGGTGGAGACAGGTGATGGCGCTATTGGCCGGTGATCTGCCCGAGTAGCGGGGATTTCAATGTGCCCCGGGATTGAATTGCTTCATGCCGATCACGTCTCCCTGCTCGTCGAGCGCGAAGACCTCATCTGAGACCACATACGTGCCGGCCTTGTTCCTGGCCTTGAACTTCACGTGCACCGTGAAGCCGCCCTTCACATCGACCACCTTGCCCCAGTGCAGCACCGTCAGCGATGAAGCGTCGTACGCGTGTTTCCTGAGCCAGTCCCTGATCTGCCAGACCGATCCGTCATAAGAGGCGTTGAACACGACGGGCATGGACTGCTGGGGCAACGGGTGAGCGGCGAAAGGTTCCAGATAGATCACCCAGGCCAGGCTGGCGATGCCCATGGCGGCAAGCACAAAGACGGACTTGTCGATCTTCTTCCCTTGCTTGGCCATCCCGCACCCCACCGAACGCGTCGTCGCGGGTGATATTGATCCAATGCAGGCAGGCGGTCGAGGGCGCTGTATACACCCATGCGTGCGTCACGGTGCACCTGCGTGATGCGTGCGCTGCCCGGGGCCTGACCCCGGGCCTATTTCCGCAGGCGGTAACCGGTCTTGAACATCCAGGCGATGATGGCCAGCGCGATGGAGGTGAAGGTCGCGATCATCACGACGCTGGTCGTCAGGCTGACATCCCCATGCTCGTAGAAGCTCCAGCGGAAGCCGCTGATCAGGTACACGACCGGATTGACCAGTGAGATCTGGTACCAGAAGGGGGGAAGCATCTTGATCGAATAGAAGCTGCCGCCCAGGAAGGTCAGCGGCGTGATGATCAAGAGCGGGATCAATTGCAGCTTCTCGAAGCCGTCGGACCATATGCCGATGATGAAGCCGAGCAGGCTGAAGGTGACGCTCGTCATGACCAGGAAAAAGAGCATCCACAGCGGATGCATGACATGCATCGGCACGAAAAGGGCGGAGGTGGCCAGCACGATGGAACCGATGCTGATCGATTTGGTGGCCGCGGCCCCGACATAACCCAGCACGATCTCGCCGAAGGACAGCGGGGCGGACAGGATCTCGTAGATCGTGCCGGTGAAGCGCGGGAAATAGATGGCGAAGGAGGCGTTCGACACGCTCTGCCCCAGCACCGTGAGCATGATCAGGCCCGGCACGATGAAGGCGCCGTAAGGCACGCCATTGATGTCCTGGATACGCGATCCGATCGCCGAGCCGAACACGATGAAATACAGACCGGTCGAGATCACGGGCGAGGCGATGCTCTGGCCCACCGTGCGCAGCGTGCGCGCCATCTCGAACTTGTAGATGGCCCAGATGCCGCGGCCATTCATCGTGTGCCCACCCTCATTTCGTCCCCACCAATTGCATGAAGATCTCCTCGAGGCTGCTCTGGCGGCACTCGATGTGCCTGGGCCGGATATCGCTCGCCCGCAGGTCGTCGATCAGCACCGAGGCATCGTGCGTGCCCGTCTCGGGGTTGAATGTGTAGACCAGCTTGCTGCCGTCCGCGTCGATGGCCAGGTCGTAGGCGGCGAGAGCAGCCGGGATCTCCCGGACGGGCGCAGGCAGGGTGAAGATCATCTGGCTCTTGCCCATCTTGTGCATCAATGCCGTCTTCGTTTCGGTCAGGATCAGCCGGCCCTTGTCGATGACCCCGATGCGGTCGGCCATCTCCTCGGCCTCCTCGATGTAGTGCGTGGTCAGGATGATGGTGACCCCGGTTTCGCGCAGGGCGCGCACCTGTCGCCACATGGATTTGCGCAATTCGATATCCACGCCCGACGTGGGCTCGTCGAGGAATAGCACCTCCGGCTCATGCGACAGCGCCTTGGCGATCATCACGCGCCGCTTCATGCCGCCCGACAGGCGGCGGATCTGTTCGTCCCTTTTGTCCCACAGCGCCAGGTTCTTCAGGATCGTTTCGAGATAGGCCGGGTCGTGGGGCTTGCCGAACAGCCCCCGGCTGAAGCACACCGCGTTCCACACGGAGACGAAGGCGTCGGTGGTCAGTTCCTGCGGCACCAGGCCGATCGCCGTGCGCGCCTTGCGGTAATCCTTGACGATGTCGTGCCCGCAAACGTGGATCCGGCCGCTGCTGGGCTGCACGATGCCGCAGATGGCGTTGATCAGGGTGGTCTTGCCGGCGCCATTGGGGCCAAGCAGGGCGAAGATCTCGCCGCGCCGGATGTCCAGGTCGATGGCATCGAGCGCGGCAAGCCCGTTGGGATAGGTCTTGTGCACGCCAGAGATCGAGATGGCGCTGTCGTGTGGCATGCACCGATGCTAGCGCTGAATGCCTGCGGGTTCACCTGCGCTTTTTCAGGGTCCGTTCCTCCCTGTCGGCGCAAAATGGGCGCCTATGACGGGAAGGCCAGTCTGTCAGCATGCGCCCATGGCCGCCCTGCACCGCCGCGCCCCCGCCATGATGAATCCCGCCGAGGAGCCGAGCCCATGAGTGATGCAAGCCCGCATGCAAAATATCTGCCGCCGAAGGTCTGTACCTGGAAGCCCGGAAACGGAGGAAAGTTCGCCGGCAGTGACCGTGATGCTGGAGGAGTTGTTGGCGCTGGGCCACGTCGGCGCCGGGTCAACCGCACCTGGGGCGAGGCCGGGGAACAGATGCCGGAGCGCCACGCGGCGGCCGACTTCGGCAGCCGGTGATCCACCGCGCAGATCAATTGTTCGGGAAACGATAGCCATACAAGAGCCAAAAGGTGGGTATGTCTAAATTTACGAATAGGAGATTATCATGTTGAAAGGAATCATCCTGGGAGCCTTGTTGATCGTGATCGCTGGTCTGGGCGGCGGATATATTTTATTGAAAAGCGGAATGATTCCGGCCAATGCCGATGGTAAACCCGGCGGCCTGGAGCTGTGGATGGCGGGAACATCATTGGACGCGACCTTGGGACGGGAGGCTCCCAAGGTCCAGAACCCGGTGGCGTTGACCGATCAGAACCTCATTCAAGGCATTGATCTTTACGCGAAAAACTGCGCCATTTGTCATGGCGGTGCAAAAGGGACTGCCTCGCCTTCTCCTATTGCGAAAGGCGAATATCCGAAACCGCCTCAATTGGCGAGCGATGGGGTGGAAGACGATCCTGAAGGGTATTCATTCTGGAAGATCAAGCATGGCATCCGCCTGACCGGCATGCCTTCGTGGAAGTCCGTTCTCAATGATCAGCAGATCTGGACGCTCGCCCTTTTTCTGAAACACATGGACAAGCTGCCGCCGGCCGCCCTCAAGGAATGGGAAAAGGTCAAGGCATGGCCAACAAGCCAATAGCAATGATTCCGTGGACAAATACATGATCCCGGATCGATCGGGTTCGCTTCCGTTGATCCAGGTTGGCTTTTAATGAGTATTGGCATGGATGAAATACAGCCAGTTCATCGATGCCCTCGAGCCCCTTATCGAAGGGGCCAAGACCTTATTCGATCGCGAAGAGCTTGATGAAGGCCAGGACTTTCGCCGATGGCGGCATCAGCTCACGGAGCTTATCCATCGCATTGAAGATGAAGGCTACGCTGTGAACTGTTCACTTGCAGGGCGCTATTTCGATGAGCCGTATTACATGGCAACCAGGCAGGAACGGTTGGATGCCTACAACCGCGATCTTCAGGATACGGTGAATGAGCTGAAGGCCGTTGTAGCCGGATACGGGCAATCCGGAGAGCCTGGAAAATCGGTAAAGAGCGGCGCATCTCTTTCCAGGATCAAGCGTTGGTGGAATCGGTGAAGGGTTGTCGGTTTCTACATCTGATAGCTTGCAGGATCGGAACAAAACGCGTGCCAACACCCATTGGAAGTGAACAGGCCCTAATATCCCCCGAATGAGCCGTTGTATTCCATGATGCCGTAGCCGATGCTGATAAGCACGAAAGAGGCGATTGCCACGATGAAGAGCACGAACAATACCCATTCACCCTGTTTTACGGAGGATGGCGGCTTCACCATGGGAGGCATTATGATGCCTGCTTATGCAAATTCAATCTCCGGCAAAGCGACCATAGGCTGAGTATAAAACGCATATGATTCATCCCCTATGGGACGCCAAACAGGATTCGAACAAATGACCACTAATGGCCGGAAGCTGCCGTTCGAAAACGTTGTAAACCCGAGGGCCATGACGGAAAAGGGTGAGTCTGTCACAATGCGCTGATGGACAAGGTGAACGTCAGCGACTGGCTGCCGGACGGCTTCCCGGATATCCGGGGGCGGCGCGTCGTCGTGGCCATGAGCGGCGGCGTGGATTCCTCGGTGACGGCGGCGCTGCTGGCGCATGCCGGCGCCGACGTGGTCGGCGTGTTCCTGCACGTCTGGGACTATAACCGCGAGGACGTGAACCGCCATGGCTCCTGCTGCGCGCTGGAGGATTCCTACGATGCGCGGCGGGTGGCCGACCACCTGGGCATCCCCTTCTACAGCATGGACATGCGCGAGGCCTTCCGGCGCGACGTCATCGATCCCTTCATCAATGATTACGAGCATGGGCGCACCCCGAACCCGTGCGAGCGCTGCAACCGCTTCGTCAAGTTCGGGGCACTGCTGGAGGCGGCGGACAAGCTGGAGGCCGAGTTCGTGGCCACCGGCCATTACGTGCGCCGGCTGGACGACGCGAGCGGCGTGCGCATCTATAAGGGTGCGGATGCACGCAAGGACCAGAGCTATTTCCTGGCCACGACGAACCGGGTGCAGGCCGCGCGCCTGCTGTTCCCGGTCGGGCATCTGGTCAAGGACGAGACGCGCGAGCTCGCCCGCGCCTTTGGCCTGCCCACGGCCGACAAGCACGAGAGCCAGGACATCTGCTTCATCCCGGCCGGCGACCGCATCGCCTTTTTGCAGCGCGAGGGCGCCACGGCCGGCTTCCGCCCGGGGCTGATCGTGGATACCGAGGGCAGGGTGCTGGGCCGGCATCAGGGCATCGCCCATTACACGCTGGGCCAGCGCAAGGGCCTGGGCCTGTCCGGCGGCCCGTGGCACGTGGTGGCGCTGGACGGCGAGGCCGCGCGCGTGGTGGTGGCCGCGCCGGACGAGGCCATGATTCGCGGTGTCAGGGTCGCCGACGTCAGCTGGGTCCATCGGCCCGCGGATTTGAACGGCATCGAGGTGAAGCTGCGCTACCAGTCGCGGCCCGCACCGTGCCGGGCCGAATGGCGGGATG
>DATLWN010000102.1:0-2099 GCA_035576305.1 Mariprofundaceae bacterium | reverse complement strand
TTCCGCTGGATGTCCATCGATTCCTTGGGCCCCAGGAAGACCTTGTCGCCGTCGATGTGCGACTGGAACCACACCCCATGCGGCTCGATCTTGCGCAGTTTGCCCAGCGACCACACCTGGAAGCCGCCGGAGTCGGTCAGGATCGGCCTGTCCCAGGCCATGAAGCGGTGCAGGCCGCCGAGCTTCTCGATGACGTCGGCACCCGGGCGCAGCATCAGATGATAGGTATTGCCGAGGATGATCTGGGCCCCGACGTCCTCGACAAGGTCCTGGGGCGTCAGGCTCTTGACCGTGGCCTGGGTGCCGACCGGCATGAACACCGGTGTGTCGACCGTGCCGTGCGGCAGGTGCATGCGTCCCCGGCGGGCGAAGCCGGCCGGATCGCGGCCCAGGATCTCGAAACGCAGCGATGGCATGGCGGCGCAGCCTGCCGCCGGAAGCCGGCAGCGGCAAGCGCAAGCGGATACGGGCAAAATCTCCCCTTGCAAGCTATAATCATAATCACTTAAGTATGGAATGGCTTCACTTAGGAATTTTTCTTAAGTGTGGTGGGACGAGGATGAAAACGAAGCGCCGGGTGGACATCACGCAGGCACGCACCAAACCCGTCCGACTCGATGGGGGTGTGAAGGGGCATGCCGTCTACTGGCTGGGCCATGACGAGCCCTCCGCCTTCCGCACCAATGCCTACCTGATCGTCGACGGCGACCAGGCCCTGCTGGTCGATCCCGGCAACCACGCCTATTTTGCCGAGGCCAGGGAGCGGGTGGCGCAGGTGGTCGATCCGGCGAGCGTTTCGGGGATGATCCTGTGCCATCAGGATCCGGATGTGGCGGCATCGATGCCGGACTGGCTTGCCGTCAATCCGCGCATGCGGGTGTTCACCTCGCCGCGCACGCAGGTGCTGTTGCCGTATTATGGTTATCCGGATTACGCCTACGCCGATGTCGAGGATGAACCGACCCTTGTCCTGCCCTCCGGCGGGGAGCTGTATTTCATTCCGGCCCCGTTCCTGCATTTCCCCGGCGCCTTCGCCACCTTCGACACGGCCAGCGGATTCCTGTTCTCCGGCGACGTGTTCGCCTCCCTCGATGTCGGATCATGGTTGTGGGCGGAGGATTTCGATGCGCTTGCCGACAAAATGCACCTGTTCCATGCCGAATACATGGCCTCCAACATCGCCACCCGCGGCTTCGTCAACCGGCTCGCCGCCCTGGATCTGGATATCCGGGCGATCCTGCCCCAGCACGGCAGCCTGATCGGCAAGGAGCATGTGCCGCAGGCCCTGCAGTGGCTGGCGGATCTGCGCTGCGGCACTGATCTGCTCTACCCGGAGCTGGTCTAGCTCGACGATGTCCACGCAGCATGGCGGGGAGGATAACCCCGAAGACCTGAAGCAGCGGGAGCTGCTGAAGCAGTCGCAACGTGTCCAGCGGCTCTACGAGCAGCTGCAGCAGAAGACCCGGCAAGCCGAAGCGGCGCTGAAGCAGGAGCGGCAGCTGGTCACGCGCAGCGAATTCCGCTTCCGCGCCCTGATCGACGCCCTGCCGCAGGGCATATTCATGAAGGCACCCGATCTGACCTACGTGGCGTGCAATGTGGCGCATGCCCGCGTATTGGGCCTGGCCTCGCCGAAACAGGCCATCGGCAGAAAGGACGCCGAGTTCCATCCCCCCGAGCTGGTGCGCAAATACGAGGCCGGCGACAAGCGGGTGCTCGAAAGCGGCGAGGCCATCGACATGGAGGAGACGGCCATCATCGACGGCGAGGAGGTTGCGGTGCATACCGTCAAGACCCCCGTGCGCGACGAGCATGGCCATATCACGGCCGTGCTCGGTATCTACTGGGACATCAGTGAACGCAAGCGGGCGGAGCAGGCACTGGCGGACAGCGAGAAAAAATACCGGCATCTGGTCGAGAGCTCGCCGGCCATCCTGTACGAATACTCCGTGAAGCACGGCGGCACGTACTACTCCCCGCAGGCGTCCGAAATCCTCGGTTATCCGCTGGACCGGTTCTATGCCGATCCGTTTCTGTGGAACCATGCCATTCACCCCGATGATGCCGCGAGCATCGCGAGGTTATTGGCGGGTATGCAC
>DATLWN010000101.1:0-3950 GCA_035576305.1 Mariprofundaceae bacterium | reverse complement strand
CCTGCAGGCGTGCCGCGGCCGCCTCGAAGGCCTCGCCCAGGGCGTTCTTGGTGTCGTTGACCACCTGCCCGATCAGCGGCCGCTGCTCGGGCGGCAGCTTGCCGACCCCCTTCAGCACCTCGGTCAGCCCGCCCTTCTTGCCCAGATAATGCACGCGCAGCGCTTCCAGCGCGGCCAGGTCCGCGGCGGCCGCGATGGCGGCGAGCGCCTCGGCCTCAAGGCCGGCGAGCTGCTGTTTCATCGACTCGATCTCGCTCATCTTCCGCTCTCCCCTTCACCCGCGGACGGGCCGATTCAGCAAGTATGGTGAAAACGCCGCGTTTCACCATACGTTCGAGGCCGAGGGCAGGAGCCCAAGGCCGTATCGGTTTATCCCCACCCGCAAAAGGCTCCTGCCTTTTGCTCGTCACGCACCGGCAAAACAAGTTTGTCCGGTGCTCACGAATCCTGCCGGATTCGCCCGCCATCCATGGCGGGTGGATACGGCCTCCACCCACGGAGGGGTGGCTTCAGCAAGCGACCGGAAACCGCGTTTTCGGTCGCGCTCCAAGGCCGGGGGCAGGAGCCCAAGGCCGTATCCAAGCAAACAAAAGGCAGGACTGCGAGCAGCCCTGCCTTCGATTTCATCGTGCACCGATCACCGGCCTCGGCCGGTACGGCGCGATTTACTGAATCTGCGCGCGGGCTGTTTCTGCCAGCTTCGCAAAACCCTCGGCATCGTGGATGGCGATGTCGGACAGCACCTTGCGGTCCAGCTCGATGCCGGCCTCGGACAGGCCGTGCATGAAGCGCGAATAGCTCAGGCCGTGCAGGCGGGCCGCCGCATTGATGCGGGCGATCCACAGCGCCCGGAAATCACGCTTCTTGGCGCGACGGTCGCGGTAGGCATACTGGCGTGCCTTGTCGACCGCCTGCGTGGCGGTGCGGAAGCAGCTCTTGCGGCGACCGAAGTAGCCCTTGGCGGCCTTGATGACCTTGCGATGGCGGGCATGCGCCTGAACTCCAGATTTTACGCGAGGCATGACTCTCTCCTAATGTGTGCTCAGCCGTGCGGCAGCAGGCGTTTGAGGAAACCGGCATCGCTCGGATGCACCAGCTCCATGTTGCGGTAGTTGCGCTTACGCTTGGCCGACTTCTTGGTCAGGATGTGGCGCGCGAAGGCCTTCTTGTGCTTCCACTTGCCGCTGCCGGTGCGCGAGAAGCGCTTGGAGGCGCCGCTGTTCGATTTCATCTTGGGCATGGTCCTATCCTTCCAATCCTACTTCTTCATCGGCGCGATGATCATGATCATCTGGCGCCCCTCGAGATCGGGCATCTTCTCCACCTTGCCGAGATCCTCGACCTGGGAGGCGATGCCCTTCAACTGATCCGCACCGCGTCCGGTATACGCCATCTCGCGTCCACGGAAGCGAAGGCTCAGCTTCACCTTGTTCCCTTCCTCGAGGAATTTGCGGATCCGCTTGATCTTCACTTCGAGATCATGCTGATCGGTCGAGGAGGAGACCTTGACTTCCTTCACCTGGATCACGTGCTGCCGCTTCTTGGCCAGGTTGGCCTTCTTGCTCTGCTCGTACTTGTACTTGCCGTAGTCCATGATCTTGCAGACGGGCGGATGCGCATTCGGCGACATCAACACCAGGTCCAGACCACGCTCCTCGGCCGCCCGTACGGCATCGCGCAACGACATCACACCCAACTGGCCATCATCGGCCACGACACGCACCTCATTGGCGTCGATTCCCAGGTTGATCGGCAAATCCTGCTTGATGCAAGCCCCCTATCGGTAATCTTTGGCCATGGCGCGCATCTCGTCGCACCAGGCTTCCACACTCTTCGTCCCGAGATCATTGCCGTTGCGGTCGCGCACGCTCACGTTTGCTTCATCGCGCTCGCGATCCCCGACCACGAGGATGTACGGCACCCGGGCCAAAGTGTGGGCGCGCACTTTATAGCCGACCTTCTCGTTTCGCAAGTCCGATTCGACCCTGAAGCCCGCTGCCCGCAGGCGCGCGGCCACATCGGCGGCGTAGTCCGCCTGGGCATCGGTGATGTTGCACACCACCGCCTGTACCGGGGCCAGCCAGAACGGGAATCTTCCCTCGTGATGCTCGATCAGGATGCCGATGAAGCGCTCCATCGAGCCCAGGATGGCGCGGTGCAGCATCACCGGCACCTGGCGGGAACCGTCCTCGGCCACGTACTCGGCGCCCAGCCGGCCCGGCATCGAGAAATCGACCTGGATGGTGCCGCACTGCCAGACGCGGCCCAGGCAGTCACGCAGCGAGAACTCGATCTTCGGGCCGTAGAAGGCGCCCTCGCCCGGATTCTCGCCGTATTCGATGCCCTTGGCCTTGAGTGCCTGGTGCAGCGCAGCCTCCGCCTTGTCCCACTGCTCGTCACTGCCCACGCGCTTCTCCGGCCGGTCGGACAGGAAGATGATCACGTCCTCGAAGCCGAAGCGCTTGTACACCGCGAACACCAGGTCGATGAAGCGGCCGACCTCGTCCTGGATCTGGCCCTCGGTGCAGAAGATGTGCGCGTCGTCCTGCACGAAGTTTCTCAGGCGCATCAGGCCGTGCAGCGTGCCCGAGGGCTCGTTGCGGTGGCAGGAGCCGAACTCGGACAGGCGCAGCGGCAGGTCGCGGTACGAATGCAGGGCCTGGTTGAACACCTGGATGTGGCAGGGGCAGTTCATCGGCTTGACCGCGTAGTCGCGGTTCTCGGAAGCCGTCGTGAACATGTTCTCGCGGAAGGTCGCCCAGTGCCCCGAGGCCTCCCACAGCTTGCGGTCGACCACCTGCGGGGTCCGGATCTCCTGGTAGCCGTTGGCGCGGATGGTGGAGCGGATCTCGTTCTCGATGACCTGCCACACCGTCCAGCCGTTGGGGTGCCAGAACACCATGCCCGGCGCCTCCTCCTGCAGGTGGAACAGGTCCAGCGCCTTGCCCAGCTTGCGGTGGTCGCGCTTCTCGGCCTCCTCCAGGCGGTGCAGGTAGGCCTTCAGGTCGTCCTTGTTCAGCCAGGCGGTGCCGTAGATGCGCTGCAGCTGCTCGTTCTCGGCCTTGCCCTCCCAGTAGGCGCCGGCCACACGCATCAGCTTGAAGGCCTTCAGGCGGTTGGTGTTCGGCACGTGCGGGCCGCGGCACAGGTCGCGCCACTCGCCCTGCTTGTACAGGCTGACGGTCTCCCCTGCCGGGATGCGCGCGATCAGCTTGGCCTTGTAGTGCTCGCCGATCGACTCGAAATGGCGCACGGCGTCGTCGCGCTCCCATTCCTCGCGGCTGATGTCGAGGTTCAGGCGCGCCAGCTCCGTCATCTTCGCCTCGATCTTCTCCAGATCCTCGGGCGTGAACGGGCGCTCGTAGGCGAAATCGTAGTAGAAGCCGTCCTCGATGACGGGGCCGATGGTCACCTGCGCCTCGGGAAACAGCGCCTGCACGGCCATGGCCAGCAGGTGCGCGGTGGAATGGCGGACGATGTTCAGCGCCTCGCCGGATTTGTCGGTGACGAGAGCGACCGTATCTCCGTCGTGCAGCACGTGCGAGGCATCGACCAGCTTGTCGTTGACCCTGGCGGCGATGGTGGCGCGGGCCAGGCCCGGACCGATGTCGGCGGCCAGATCGGCGGCGCTGGCGCCGTCGGGAAGGGTACGGGTGGAGCCGTCCGGCAATCGAATGTCCATGCTGTCAGCCACCCCGTGGAATCAGAATCTTGCCCGTCGGACCGCCGGAAAACCCTTTGTTTTCTAGGCCCCGGCAAGGGCTGCGAACCCTATCCACCGGCCCAAAACCGGTCAAGGAACCTCCACTTATCTCTAACTAGGACGAAGTTGGATCATGAATCGCTACCTATACTTTTGGCCAGGTTGGCAATACCTGTCATATCTACATAATTAGATCGGAGGGTTGGGAGGGAAAGCATGTTTAAATCATCGATTGGTTTGTCAATCA
>DATLWN010000100.1:0-2651 GCA_035576305.1 Mariprofundaceae bacterium | reverse complement strand
CCGAGAAGGCACGCCGTGAGGAAAAGCCGTTGTGGCGGCGCCAGAACACGATGACGTCCTTCCATGCCGGCCGGATGCGCAGCGTCAGGCCGAGCGCCACCAGCGCGGCGATGATCGTCAGGACGGCGTTGACATAGGGCTCGACCGGGTGTTCCTCGCCGGTGACCAGCGTGTCCAGGTAGCGCCATGAGAACATGGCCCACAGCACGACGGCATCGAACAGCAGCATCAGGATGATGTTTTGCAGGCTTTTGCCCTGCAGAGACGGATGAATCATGTCGTTCCCCCTTCCCCCCCTCCCGAAGGTTGAACCCTTATCGCGGACGGATCAATGGCCGCCGGCCACAAGTTCAGAATTTTTCTGATTACATTATCGGCAAAACTGGCCTCCAATATTCAAACGACGATATCCCGAGCGAATCTTGACCGTCGATCCCGCAGGAGGAATGCATGGTATCGGAAGAAACCCGGCATCGCGCCATACGCCTGGGCATCAAATATCCGGAGCGCATGGAAAAGAGCGAGCTGATCCGCTCCATCCAGGCCCTGGAGGGAAGAAACCCGTGTTTCGATCAGCAACGGTGCAGGCCGAGCCTGCACCAGCTGTGCAGCTGGAAGGACGATTGCCGCGCCCAGCTCGAACCGGTTTGCGGACTGATCCTGACCAACAACGTCATCATCGGGCACCAGATCGCCACACTGCTCTCCTCCTCCCACGGCTGGAGGATGAAGATCATCCATAAGGACAGGCAGGCCTATGCGCTGATCCAGCAGGGGGAGATGGACGTGGTTGTCGCCGACATCGACGGCATCGATCTCGGCGGGCTGGCCGTGCTGGCCTATGCCAAGCATCACTGGCCGTCGATCATCACCTATGCGATCACCCAGAAAGAGGACCTCTTTCTGAAGAAGCTGGCACGGGACATGGGCGGATGCCGGGGGTTCTTCTACCGGATCAAGGGGAAGATGGAACTGGATACCCATACCGGCATGGTCACCCAGCTGTTGCGTCAGGCCTCGGGGCGCCATGCCCCGAATATCTCCTATGTTTCCGCCACCAAATAGGGCCCTTATCGGAAAACGCCATACATCGATGATGCCATTGCCGCACGGCGGCGGATCGGCCATGCCCCCGCCCCGACGGCGGGGCCTTTTGCACACGGCTTGCATTCCCAAAATGGGCCGGCAAGGTGATTGCCTTCACATTCCGGCGGCTTGTGCCCCGTTAACATTTGTGGTGTATTGCATGAACGGGGGAACCATTTGCCTGAACCCGGAGCATCGCTGAAGCATCACTGCGTATCCTGCCGGAAGGCCGGAGCATGACGGTCGCCTATCTGAATCAGCAGCCCGCCGCCCAGGCACTCGCCGGCGGCGGCCCGCATATCTGGGCCGTGGCCAGCGGCAAGGGCGGCGTCGGCAAAAGCATCATCGCCTCCAGCCTCGGCCTGGCCCTCGCCCGCCTGGGCAAGCGCGTGGTGCTGGTCGACCTCGATCTCGGCAGTGCCAACCTGCATACCTGCCTCGGCATGACGAATCCGCAGTCGACCCTGTCCGATTTCATCGCCAGCAGGCAGCAGCATATCAACGAATTCATCCAGCCCGTGCCGGATACGAAGCTGGGGCTGATCAGCGGCGCGTCCGACGGCCTGGATATCGCCAATCTGAAGCATTTCCAGAAGCAGAAGATCATCCGCAACCTGAAACATATCGATGCCGATTATGTGATCCTCGATCTGGGGGCCGGCACGAGCTTCAACACCCTCGATTTCTTCCTGCAGGCCGGACGCGGCATCCTCACCGTCGTGCCGGACCCGACATCCATCGAGAACACGTACCGCTTCCTCAAATGCGTGCTGACGCGCCGCCTGCATGAGGCGCCGGAGCAGACGCGCAAACTGATCGCCCAGGTGCTGAGCGCGCGCCACGATGAAAACCAGAAGATCCGCACCCTGGCGGCGCTGATGGAGGCCATGCGGCGGTCGCACCCGGAACACGCGCAGCTGCTGCGGCGCGAGCTCGGGCGGCAATCGCTGCACCTGATCGTCAACCAGGTGACCGAGCCGGGCGACACCGAGCTGGGGCCGTCCATGGCCATGGCCTGCGCCAAGTACTTCGGCCAGCAACCGGATTACCTCGGGCATCTGAATCACGACCGGCATATCGTGGCCGCCATGCGCCAGCGACGTCCGTTCCTCGCGGCCTACCCGCAATCGCGCGTGGCCGTTCATCTGGAGCATATGGCCGCCGCCCTGCTCGACCAGGACCGGCGGGACTGAGGCGTCATGGGCGAGAGACGGAGCGGCAATTACTATGAGATGCTCGGCGTGCGCCCCGATGCATCGAACATGGACATCATCAGCGCCTACCGCCAGGCCAAGCTGACCTACAGGAGCGATTCGATCGCCACCTATTCGCTGTTCGACGATACGGAACTGGATCAGATCCGCGCCGACATCGAGCAGGCCTACCTGACCCTGTCCAACCCGGAGAAGCGCCAGGTCTACGACGCCGAGCTGGCCGCCGGCCGATCGGGCCGTCATCCCCTTCTCCAGGAAGCGGGATCGGGCAGCCGCGCCGCTGAAGAGGCTCCGGGCGAGGCGCCGCGCCGCGACAATGTCGTCGATCTGGCCGCTCAATCCCGGGTACCC
>DATLWN010000099.1:0-3771 GCA_035576305.1 Mariprofundaceae bacterium | reverse complement strand
CTCCGCCCCAGGGCGGCCAGCGCATGCACGATCATGCTGCGCACGGTGGTCTTGCCGTTCGAGCCGGAGATGGCGATGACGGTCGTGTGCGCCAGTCTCCGGCGCCAGGCCGTGGCGATATCGCCGAGGGCGGCCAGGGTATCGGCCACGACCAGCTGCGGGCGGGCGATGGCACCCCACTGCGCCGCGCCGGCCGCATCGCCGATCAGGGCGCTGCAGGCCTGGGCGGCCTGGGCGGCGAAGGCGTGGCCGTCATGGTGGGGGCCGCGCAGCGCCAGGAAGGCGGTGTCCCGTTCGGCATGGCGCGAATCGGTGCAGATGCCGGAGATGGCCTCCGGCATGCCGTCCGACCAGCTGCCCTGGGTGGCCCGGGCCAGTTCCATGCCGCTCATGCGCATGCCTTGAGCCCTTCGTCGCCGTTCTTGGCGTGGAGGTACTCGGCGGCGATATCGACGTCGCTCCAGGGCAGGCGCTTCTTGCCGGCGATCTCCATGTAGGACTCATGGCCCTTGCCGGCGATGACCAGCGCGTCGCCGGCCTCCAGCTGGGCGATGGCATCGGCGATGGCCTGCCTGCGGTCCAGCTGCAGGTGCACCTCGGCGCGGTAGGGCTTGGGCATGCCGTTCTCGATCTCCGAGGCGATGAGCTCGGGGCGTTCGTCCCGCGGGTTGTCGGAGGTGATCCAGACGGCATCGGCCAGGCGCACGGCGATCTCGCCCATCTGCGGGCGCTTCTCCCGATCCCGTTCGCCGCCGCAGCCGAACACCAGGCACAGGCGCTTGCGCGTCATCTTGCGCGCCGACTGCAGGCATTTCTCCAGGGCCTCGGGCGTATGCGCATAATCGACGAACACCTGCCAGCGGCCGATGTTGACCGCCTGCATGCGTCCGGGCGGGGCGCTGACGCCGCCCAGCATCGACGCCAGGCCCGCCGTGGGCATGTCCAGGGCATGGGTCAGCACGGTGGCGGTGCAGGCCACGTTCTCGGCATGGAAATCGCCGAAGGGGATGTCCTCGATCAGCACCTCCTGGTCACGGCACTTGAGCCTGACCATGCCCGGAAGCTCCTGCTCCCAGCCGAGGGCCACGTCGCTGCGGTACAGGCCGTGCCCGTACCAGCGCACATCGGCGTCCAGGCGCCGGCGGATCTCCGCATAGTCGGCGTTGGCGATGGCGACCGCCCCCCGTTCCAGGCTGTCCAGCATGAAGCCGGCCTTGGTGTTGGCGTAGCTGTCGAAGCCGCCGTGGTCCTGCAGGTGGTCGTGCCCGATGCTGGTCCATACCGCCGCGGCCATGTCGATGCCGGCGATGCGGCCCTGGGCGATGCCATGGGAGGAGACCTCGGCCACGATGGTGTCGATGCCCTGCCGGTCGGCCGCATACAGCAGGCGATGCATGGTCAGCAGCGACGGCGTGGTGTTGCCGATGTCGAGGATGTCGTCGTCGTGGCGGATCCAGCCCAGGGTGCCGATGGACCAGCAGCGGCGCCCCGCACGGCCCAGGGCCTGGCGCAGCATCCATGCCACGCTGGTCTTGCCGTCCGTGCCGGTGATGCCGATGCAGCGCACGGCAGTCTTCTCGGTGCCGAACCAGCGGCGCAGCAGCCGTCCGGCCTCGTCCATCGTGTGCAGCTGCAGCAGGGGCAGGCGGGTGTCCACCGGGCGGTTGCCGATGACGATGGCCGCGGCGGCCCCGCGCTCTGCGGCCACATCCAGGTAGCGACCGGGATCGGTGGCACGCGGCAGGCACAGGAAGGCCTCGCCGGGTTCGATGCTGCGCGAATCGTCACGGATGCCGGTGATCTCGGCATCGTCGCGCACGGGTGCGATGCCGTCGGCCAGCGCGGCCAGCCGGGCCGCCGGACGCGGGGTCATGGCGATCAGGTCGGGCAGGTTATTCATGGAGCCATACCTCGAGCAGGTTCCCCGGCTCCAGCGAGGCGAGGGTGGCCGGCGCCTGGCGGGCGACCCAGCCGGTTCCGTGCACGCGCAGCTGGAATCCGTTCTCGACGGCGTACGCCCTGACCTGGCGCAGCGACATCCCCTGCAGCGAACCATGGCTGGGCGTCGGGTGCGGCATGGCGGTGGCCGCCTGCAACACCTTCCAGGGTGCCATCTGCTGCTGGTCCGGCGCAATACCCAGGTAGGGCAGGGCGGCGGCCGCGATCTGGCGGAAGATGGGTGCTGCCACCTGCCCGCCGTAGATGCTCTCGGAGGGCTCGTCGATCATCACGACGATCACCAAGGCCGGGTTCTCGGCGGGGACCGCACCGGCGAACACGGCCGTGAAGCGGTGATCGGAATAGCGGCCGTCGGGATTGACCTTCTGGGCCGTTCCCGTCTTGCCGGCCACATGGTAGCCGGCCGGCACCGCCAGCTTGCCGGTGCCGTCGGGACCGGCCGCCTGCTCCATCATGGTCATGACCTGCGCGGTGATGCCTTCCGGCAGCACCCGCTCCGGCGGCGGCACCGGATCGCCCTCGACCAGCCTCGGCGACACGCGCATGCCGCCGTTGGCCAGAACGCAAAAGGCCGTCGCGAGTTGCAACGGCGTGACGGCGATACCCTGCCCGAAGGCGATATTGGCCGTTTCCACCGGCCCCCATTTGTCAATGGGAGGCAGAATCCCCGGCGACTCTCCCCCCAGGCCGATGCCCGTCCTTTCCCCGAATCCGAGGCGGCTCAGCATCTGGTACAGGTTGTCCGGACCGATATCCAGCGCGACCTTGGCCGCGCCGATATTGCTCGACTTGGCCAGGATCTGGGTCAGGTCCAGCCACGTCTCGGGGTGGTCGTCGTGGATCACGTAGTTGGCGACGCGCATGCTGCCCTTTTCGCAGTAGACCTCGGAATCCGGATGCCAGCGGCCGGTCAGCAGGCCGGCGGCCAGCGTGAACGGCTTCAGGCTGGAGCCGGGCTCGAACACGTCCGTGATGGCGCGGTTGCGCCATTGCTGCGGCTGGTATTCGCCGAAGTTGTTCGGGTTGAAGCTCGGCCAGCTGACCATGGCGAGGATTGCCCCGTCGTCGGGGCGCATGACGACGACCGAACCGCTTTTCGCCTTGTTGTCGTTGATGCCCTCCACCAGCGCGGCATAGGCCATGCTCTGGATGGCGGCGTCCAGATACAGCTGGATGCTCTGGCCCGTCTTCGGCTTGCGCATCCAGATGCCGCCGGGCAGGGAATGGCCGCGGGCGTCGCGGCGCACCTGCATCGGGCCGGGCCGGCCCGAAAGCTCGGAATCCATCGCCAGCTCGAGCCCCTCGAGCCCGTGCCCGTCCACGCCGACGAAGCCGAGCACATGCCCGGTCTCCGGCCCCTGGGGCTGGTAACGGCGCCATTCGGTTTCCTGGCGCACGCCGGGGATGTCCAGGGCCATCACGCGCGCGGCGAGCTCCGGCGCCACCTGGCGGGACAGCCACACGAACCCCGTGTGCGCATGCAGCAGCCGGCCCACATCCCTGACGGGCATGTGAAGCGCCTTGGCCAGCTCGGGGATGCGGTCGGCGGGCACCTCGTCGGCGATGGCCGAGATGGACGGGACCTCGATGCTGTTGGCCAGGATCCTTCCCTTGCTGTCGGTGATCAGGCCGCGCGGGGCGACGGATTCGAAGGTCCGGTAGCGCTGCTTCTCCGCCAGCTCGTTCAGGTGCCCCGCCTGCATCCACTGCAGGTCGACGGCGCGGATGGCGAGCAGGGCCATGCCGAGCGCCAGGATGCCGGCGACGACGTCGACGCGGCGGCGGAAGAAGATGCGCTCCTTGCCGTTCATG
>DATLWN010000098.1:0-2370 GCA_035576305.1 Mariprofundaceae bacterium | reverse complement strand
AGCAGCGGCAGGTCGTCCTCGGGGCGGCCGTTGTCGGCATGGCGCTTGAGCAGCGCTGAACACAGGTACATGTAGCCCAGCGCATCGGCAAAGCGCCCGGACAGCAGCTCCTTGCGCTTGAGCTGTCCGCCCAGTGTCATGAAGGCCATGTCGGCCAGCACGGCGAAGGCGGCGGAGAAGCGGGACAGCGCCCGGTAGTACACGGCCTCGGGACCTTTGGCCGGCGATGGCGCCAGCCAGCGCCCGGCGAGGGCATAGACGACGGCACGCGCGCCATTGCGCACGGCATGGCCCGCATGGTCCAGCAGCAGGGCATCGAAGCGATTCACATCGGACTGCCGGGCCGCGGCCATCTCGTCGAGCAGGAAGGGATGGCAGCGCATCGCCCCCTGCCCGAAGATCATCAGGCTGCGGGTCAGGATGTTCGCGCCCTCCACGGTGATGGCGACCGGGATGGTCTGGTAGGTGCGCCCGAGGTAATTGGAGGGCCCGAGGCAGATGCCGCGCCCACCATGCACGTCCATGGCATCGTTGATGGCCTGGCGCATGGATTCGGTCAGGTAGTACTTGACCATGGCGGTGATCACCGAGGGCCGCTCGCCGGCATCCAGGGCGGCCAGCGTCAGGCAGCGGGCCGCATCCATCAGGTAGGTCAGGCCGCCGATGCGCGCCAGTGCCGCCTCGACGCCCTCGAAACGCCCGATCGGGAGGTGGAACTGGCGGCGCACCCGTGCATAGGCGCCGGTGGCGAGGCTGGCCATCTTGCCGCCGCCGGTGGAAAGCGCCGGCAGCGAGATGCCGCGCCCGACCGACAGGCGCTCGACCAGCATGCGCCAGCCCTTGCCGATCTGTTCCTGGCCGCCGATCAGCCAGTCCATCGGCACGAACACATCGCGGCCGCTGTTCGGGCCGTTCTGGAATGCGGCATTGAGCGGGTTGTGACGGCGCCCGATCTCGATGCCGGGGGTATCGGGTGGGATCAGGGCGCAGGTGATGCCGAGATCCTCGACATCGCCGAGCAGATGCTCCGGGTCATAGGCATGGAAGGCCAGGCCCAGCAGCGTGGCCACCGGCCCCAGCGTGATGTAGCGCTTGTCCCAATTGACGCGGAAGCCCAGCACCTGCCGCCCCTCGTACTCGCCCTTGCACACGATGCCGGTATCGGGCATGGCGCTGGCGTCCGATCCGGCCAGCGGCCCGGTCAGTGCGAAGCACGGCACCTCCTCGCCCTTGGCCAGGCGCGGCAGGTAATGGCCCTTCTGAGCCTCGGTGCCGTAGGCCATCAGCAGCTCGGCCGGCCCCAACGAGTTGGGCACCATGACCGTCACCGCCGCCGTGACGCTGCGGCTGGCCACCTTCATCACCACCTGGGAATGGGCATAGGCCGAGAACTCCAGGCCGCCGTAGGCCTTGGGGATGATCATGCCGAAGAAGCCCTTGGCCTTGATGAAGTCCCAGACCGCGGGCGGCAGGTCGTTGTGCTCGTGCGTGATCTCCCAGTCGTCGAGCATGCCGCACAGCGTCTCCACCGGCCCGTCGAGGAAGGCCTGCTCCTCGTCGCTGAGCGAAGGGGCGGGAACGGCCAGCAGTTTCTGCCAGTCCGGACCGCCTCGGAACAGCTCCGCCTCCCAGCCGACGGTCCCCGCCTCGATGGCCGCCCGCTCGGTATCGGACATCGGCGGCAGGGCCTTGCCGATGGCCTGCATCACCGGCTGGCTGATCCACTGGCGGCGGAACGTCGCCCACAATAGCGGCATGGCAGCCAGCAGGTACAACAGCACTGCCAGGATCAGGCTGAAGCCGTGCATCAGGCCGGTGGCCGCCAGTACCGCCAGAGCCACCGCCGTCCCGGCCAGCCATGTCCGCCAGCCCCACCGCGTCTGCGCCAGCAGCACGGCCATCACCGCGACAATGCCGATCCAGATCAGCCACTGCATATCGACCTCCCTGTCACACCCCGGATGCGGGCGTACGCCCCATAGCCCAGTCTAGACCACCGTCGGCCATGAAAAAGGGGCGGCCAAAGCCGCCCCTTCGAACCATCGGCACCTTTCGCTCAGAAATGATAGGTCAGCGAGGCGCCGGCCAGGTTGATCGTCGTCTTGTAGGTACCGTTGCGCACGATGTTCGTGCCCGTGGACTGGGTCTGGTTCCGGTCCTTCAGCCATACGAACACATAGGCCAGATCGACCGTGGCGTGCTTGGACAGGTCGATGCCGTAACCCAGATGCACGGCCTGACGGTCGTTGCCGGGGATCAGCGGCGTGAAATACGGATCGTTGATCGGCGTCGGGTCATAGGTATAACCGGCACGCACGCGCATGGTCGGCGCGAAACGCCATTCGGCACCCATGCGGAAAGCCCAGGTGG
>DATLWN010000097.1:0-5027 GCA_035576305.1 Mariprofundaceae bacterium | reverse complement strand
ATGCCACGCCGGATCTGGTCGGGATGGCCAGGATGGACGGCTCGATCATGTACATCAATCCGGCCGGACGGAGGATGATCGGTATCGACGATGGCGCCGCCGACCCGCTGACCCTGAACATATCCGAGATGCATCCCGAATGGGCGCGAAAACCGCTTCTGGAGGAAGGGATCCCGGCAGCGATTCGTGATGGCGTATGGACGCGCGAAACGGTGCTTTTGGCCCGTAACGACACGGAGATTCCCGTATTGCAGACGGTATTGTCGCATCCGGGGGAGGACGGCAATCCCGCATATGTGTCGACCACCATGCATGACCTGCGCAAGCTCCGGGAACTCGAGGGCCAGACCAAGAAGGGCCGGCAAGCCCTGACGACCATCAACCGCAACCTCGAAGAGCAGGTGCGCAAAAACAAGGAGGTCACCCAGCAGCTCGAACACAAGATGGCCGAGGATGACAAGACCAGGCAGGCGATGCTGCTGATGCTGGACGACCTGAACGTGTCCAATGCGGAGGTGCGGAAGACCAACCGCGCGCTCAAGCTTCTGAGCAAGTGCAATGGGGTGCTGGTCCATGCCGAGAAGGAGGAGGATTTCCTCGCGGAAATCTGCAAATTGGCCGTGGAAACCGGGGGCTACATGATGGCCTGGATCGGCTTTGTGGAACACGATGCCGCCAGGACCGTGCGTCCGGTCGCGCAATCGGGTTACGAGGACGGATACCTGGAACACATCGATATCACATGGGCGGACACGGAGCGGGGCCAGGGGCCAGCCGGCACCGCGATCAGATCGCAAACGACCGTCATCAACGAGGATTCCCTGACCAACCCCAACATGGCCCCGTGGCGTGAAGATGCCATCAAACGTGGATACCGCTCCAGCATCGCGCTGCCTCTCACCGATCGAAGCCGTGTCCCGCTGGGCATCTTCTCCCTTTACGCGAAGGAGCCTCACGCATTCGGCGAGGAGGAGGTCGTGTTGCTGGAAGAACTCGCCAACGAGATCTCCTACGGCATCACCTCGCTGCGCACACGCATCGCGCACGAACAGCACACGGTGGTTCTGCGGCAGAGCCTGGAGCAGTCCATCCAGGCCATTGCGGACACCGTGGAGGCACGCGATCCCTATACCGCCGGCCATCAACGGGGTGTCGCCGATCTGGCCGTGGCCATCGCCCGGGAAATGCGACTGACAGAGGACCGGATCCACGGCATCCACCTTGCCGCCAACATCCACGACCTGGGAAAGATCCATGTCCCGGCCGAAATCCTCTCCAAGCCCGGAAGACTGACCGAGATCGAGCACCAGCTGATCAGGACGCATCCGCAGGCCGGCTACGATATCGTCAAGGGCATCGAGTTCCCCTGGCCGATTGCGCAGATGATCCTGCAGCATCACGAGAAGATGGACGGCTCGGGCTACCCGCAGGGGCTCAAGGGCGAGCAGATCCTGCCCGAATCGCGGATCATCGCCGTCGCCGATGTGGTGGAGGCGATGTCCTCGCACCGTCCGTACCGGGTGGGCCTGGGCCTCGATGCCGCGCTGGAGGAGATCGAACGCCACCGAGGCGTGCTGTACGACCCCGAGACCGTCGATGCCTGCATCCGCCTGTTCCGTGAACAGGGATACCAACTGCCCGCCGCTTCCCCCCGCCCGGCCTGAGTGCAACCCGGCCGGACACATGCCGTCGAATCCACGTAAGGGGGCTGGTTCCGCCGGAAATTTGCCCGTATAATGATAAAACCATGCGTATCCGACCCGCCACCGTTGCCGGTAGCTTCTACCCGGCCGATGCCGCCGAGCTGACCCGGACGGTCGATACCATGCTGGCCCAGGTGAGCCTGCCCGCCGGCGTGCACTCGAGCCGCATCATCATCGCTCCCCATGCCGGCTATATCTATTCGGGAACGACAGCCGCGCGCGCCTACAAGGCCCTGCCGGCGGGTACCCGCAAGGTGGCGATCCTCGGGCCCGTGCACCGCGTGCCGCTGCACGGCCTGGCCCTGCCCGATTGCGATGCCTTCGCCACCCCGCTCGGAGCCATCCCGCTGGATCGCCCGCTGTGCAACGAGCTGATCCGCATGCCGGGCGTCAGCATCTTCGATGCCGCCCATCGCCACGAGCACGGGCTGGAGGTGCATCTGCCCTTCCTGCAGCGCCGGCTGGGGGAGTTCAGCCTGATCCCGCTGGTCGTCGGTGATGCGTCGGCCGCACAGGTCGGCGCCGTCATCGACCGCCTGCGCCGCGAACCGGACCTGGCCATCGTCATCAGCTCGGATCTGTCGCATTTCCACGATTACGCCTCCGCCCGCAACCTGGATCAATATACGGTCGGCAACATCCTGGCCGGCAGGATGCTTACAAACCATGAGCAGGCCTGCGGGGCCACGCCCATCAACGGCCTGCTGCACTCGCTGAAGTCCGCCCCGCTCGAACCGGTATTGATTCATCTGTGCAACTCCGGAGACACGGCCGGGGACAGGGATCGCGTGGTCGGCTATGCCGCCATCGCCTTCCAGGAACCGGAGCATGCCAAACATGCTTGAGACCGAGGGCCGGCTGTTGCCGGGCATCGCCCGCACCGCCATTGCCGCGGCCCTGGCACTGCCGGCCGAAAGGCCGTCGGTGCCGGAGGCACTGCTGCGGCATGGTGCTAGCTTCGTCACCCTGCACCGCCAAGGCAGGCTGCGCGGCTGCATCGGCAGCCTTGCGGCCCGGCGTCCGCTGGTCGAGGACGTGCGGGACAACGCCCTGTCCGCCGCCTTCCACGACTTCCGCTTTCCGCCGCTGCGCGTGGAGGAATTCGACGATACCGACATCTCCGTATCGGTGCTCGGCGCGCCCGAGGCGATGAAAGTAGCCAGCGAGGCCGACGCCATCCGGCAACTGGTGCCGGGTATCGACGGGCTGATCCTCGATTTCCAGGGGAACCGCGGCACCTTCCTGCCTCAGGTCTGGCGGCAGCTGCCGGATGCCGGGGATTTCCTGGCCCAGCTCAAGCGCAAGGCGGGGCTGCCGCCGGATTTCTGGCACCCGGCCATCCGCCTGTCGCGCTATCACGTGCAGGAATATGCCGAGCTCGACCACGCCCATGGCTGATGCGCACTTCCCCGCCCGCTACTGGCATGCCCTGGACGATGGACGCATCCAGTGCGACGTCTGCCCGCGCGACTGCAAGCTGCACGACGATCAGCGCGGCCTGTGCTTCGTGCGCAAGCGCGAGGGCGGCCAGATGGTGCTGACCACCTACGGCCGCTCCTCCGGCTTCTGTGTGGATCCCGTCGAGAAGAAGCCCCTGAACCACTTCTACCCGGGCAGCCGCGTGCTGTCCTTCGGCACGGCCGGCTGCAACCTGACCTGCAAGTTCTGCCAGAACTGGGACATCAGCAAGTCGCGCGAATTCGACCGCCTGAGCGCCGAGGCATCGCCCGCGGACATCGCCCGGGCCGCCCGCACCACCGGCAGCAAGTCCATCGCCTATACCTACAACGACCCGGTGATCTTCCTCGAGTACGCCGTCGACACCGCCGAGGCCTGCCGGCGCGAGGATATCAAGAGCATCGCCGTCACCGCCGGCTACATCCACCCCGAGGCCCGGCGCGAGTTCTTCGCGCACATGGATGCCGCCAACGTCGACCTGAAGGGATTCACCGAGGACTTCTACCACGACCTGTGCTCCGGGCATCTGCAACCGGTGCTGGACACCCTGGTCTACCTGAAGCACGAGACCGAGGTCTGGCTCGAGATCACCACGCTGCTGATCCCGGGCAAGAACGACAGCGACGGGGAGATCCGCGCCATGTGCGCCTGGCTGCTGGAGCACCTCGGGCCGGATGTGCCGCTGCATTTCACGGCCTTCCACCCGGACTGGAAGATGCGCGACGTGCCGGATACGCCGCCCGCGACCCTGAGCCGGGCCCGCGCCATCGCCATGCAGGCGGGACTGCACTATGTCTACACCGGCAACGTGCACGACCCGGACGGCGGCACCACCTACTGCCCCGAGTGCAAATCGGCGGTGATCGTGCGTGACTGGTACGAGATCCCGGCCTACCGGCTCGACGCCGAAGGCCATTGCCCAGAATGCGGCTTCGCAATCCCCGGCCGCTTTACGGCCTACACCGGCGCCTTCGGGAACCGGCGCATGCCCGTGGCCGTCTAGCCGGCCCGCTACTCGGCGTACAGGCGCCTGATGTCGTTCTTGTGCAGATCGACGATCAGCCGCCGCTTGAGCTTCAGCGTCGGGGTCAGCAGCCCGCTCTCCTGCGTCCACTCCTCGTCGACGAACATGAAGCGCTGCACCTGCATGTAGCTGGCCAGATCGTGCGTGTGCGCGGCCATGCGCCCCAGCATCCAGTCGCGCACGCCGGCATCGCGGCGCCAATCCCTGGGCAATGAACGCCCCTGCTCGCGCTGCCAGTACTGCTGCAGCATGGGCACATCGGGCATGATCAGCGCCGCCACATAGTCGCGCCCGTCGGCGACGATCATGGCCTGCAGCACGCAGGGGTCCATCGCCAGGTGCTGTTCGACCACGGCCGGCGGCACGTTCTCACCGTTGGAGAGCACCATGATCTCCTTGGCACGGTCGACGATGCGCACGTAGCCATCGGTATCGATCACCGCCTTGTCGCCGGTATGCAGCCAGCCCTCGGCATCGATCGCCTCCGCCGTTTCCTGCGGCCGGTTCCAGTAGCCCTGCATCACCATCGGCCCGCGCGCCAACAGCTCGCCATCCGCCGACAGCCTGAGCTCGACGCCCGGCAGCGCCGGCCCCACCGTATCCGGCTTGATGCGGCGCAAGGGGTTGACGCTCAGGACCGGTGCGGCCTCGGTCAGGCCGTAGCCGGGAAGCACCGTGATGCCGGCCGAAAGCAGGAAGCGGGCGATCTTCGGATTCAAGGCCGCACCGCCGGACACGAACAGGCGCAGACGCCCGCCCAGCTTGCGGCGCAGCTGCGCATTGACCAGGCGATCGAGCACCCCCCAGGCCACAGCCCTGCCGCCGCGCAATGCCCTTCCCTG
>DATLWN010000096.1:0-2723 GCA_035576305.1 Mariprofundaceae bacterium | reverse complement strand
CTTCGGCGCGTACTTGCGCGCGGACACCCGGCGGGCGCCGGCGATGGCCTGGGCGATCGGACGGCCGAACTGGTTGCGTGCCGCCACGACCTGTGCCGCATAGACGGTGCCCATGGCGATCTTGGCATCGCGTTCGGCCTTCTGCATGTTGCCGTCCTCGACGGAGGCCACGACGTGGGAAAAGTCATCTTCGGCCCGTTGCAGCAGGTCCTGGCGCATATTCTGGGTACCGGCCAGCTCCATGCGGTCACGCGCCTCGACCAGGTTGGAGAAGCGCGTGCTCACCAGCTGGGCGGTTTCGGCCGCCTTCTTGGCCTCGTCGGCGGCCGTATCGAGATCGGTGCGGATCTCGGCCGGATCGCCCTGGGAGGCGGACAGGGCCTTGGCCTTGTCCAGGGCGCTGCGCGCCTTGGCGTAATGGCCGGGGGAGAATTCGGCGGCCCTGAGCTGCTGGGCGTCATTGATCAGCGTCTGGGCATCCTCCAGCGTCGTGGCATGGGCCAGGGGCGCCATGCCGGCAAGGGCAAAACCGGCCAGGGCCGATAGCAGAACTCGTTTCATTTCGCGTACCTCGCGTCAAAATTTGAACAGCCACTATCCGGTCGCCCGGATCGCCGCAATATGAGATGAATCACACTTGTCCGGCACCCGCCGATCCCTGTGTTTCCATGGGCAATGATGGCACAAATACGGCTTTCCGGTAGTAGGCGAGTTCCGCGATGGATTCGCGGATGTCGTCCAGGGCCAGGTGCGCGGATCGCTTGAGCGGCGGGTTGATGCCGGCATACCAGCGCCGGGCCAGTTCCTTGACGGTACTGACATCGATGTTGCGGTAATGCAGGTAGGCCTCGAGCCGCGGCATGTAACGCACCAGGAATCGCCGGTCCTGATGGATCGAGTTGCCGCACAGCGGGGATGCGCGTTCGGGCACGTGCAGGCGCACGAATTCCAGGGCCATCGTCTCGGCGGTCGCCATATCGATGGCTGATTGCCGTACCCGTGCGGTCAGGCCCGATGCGCCGTGATGTGTCTTGCACCAGTCGTTCATGGCCGACAGCACCGCCTCATCATGGTGGATGGCGAGCGACGGGCCCTCGGCGACGACGTTCAGCTCGGCATCGGTGATCAGCACGGCCAATTCCAGGATGGTGTCGGTGTCCGGATCGAGGCCGGTCATCTCCAGGTCCATCCACACCAGGTGATCGGGGTTCTGCTTCGCGGCGGGGCTCATGCGCCTAATCTAGATCGGTCGCAGGCCGATGGCACGCGCCAGATCCAGCAGCGCCGCATCCGCGCCGCTGAAGCGGATGCCCTGGACATCCCAGGCCCGGCGCACCGCGTAGTGCCGGCGCTGTTTCCGGAAGGCGGCGGCCAGCCCGGCGTCATCCCCGGCCAGGGCGGATCTCAGCGCCGCATCGTCGCGGTCGATCGGATACAGCGCGGCGGCGGCCCGGTACAGGTCCGTCCACACATCCCCGGAGCAGTGAACGGCGTGGCCGGCCGGCACGGGGGGCGGCAGCTGCGCGGCCGTCTCCCAGTCCGGCGGGCAGTCCAGGAAGGCGCACAGCGCCTCGTAGACGAAACGGGTATTGGCGGCTTTGCCGTCCAGGGAATGGCCGGCGATATGCGGGGTGGCGATCGCCACGCCGGGGTGGGCGAGCAGCCGCCGCGAGATGCCCGGTTCGTGCTCCCAGCAATCGAGCACGGCGAAGTGCGCGGGATCGGCATCGAGCCAGTCGGTCAGTGCCGCGTTGTCGATCACGGCTCCGCGGGCGGTGTTGACGATGCCACGCCCGCGGAAGGCGGCCAGGGTCCGGGCATCCAGCAGATGCCGGGTGGCATCGGGCGGCTCCTGGGTCAGCGGGGTATGCAGCGTCAGCAGATCGCATGTATCCAGAAGCGCCGCCAGTGGGGCGAAAGCCCCGTCCCCGCGGCGGGCGCGCGGCGGATCGTTGCGCAGCACGGCGATGCCCAGCCGCTCGGCCATGTCGGCGATGCGCCCGCCGATGCGGCCGACGCCGATGACGCCCAGGCGGATATCCGGCAGGCGGATCAGGTCGCGCGCATGCAGTGCCAGCAGGACCGTGATCCAGTATTCGACCACCGATCCGGTCGAGCTGCCGGCGGCCGAGGCGAAGGCGATGCCCTGCCGGGCCAGCCATTCCTTATCGACATGGTCGTCGCCGACGGTGGCGGTGCCGACGAAGCGCACCGGCGTGCCGTCCAGCAACCCGGCATCGACGCGGGTCGAGGAGCGCACGACGAGGATATCGGCCCGCTGCAGCAGTTCGCGGGTGATGGCCTGGTGTTCGACGACGGTCAGCTCGGTGGCAAAGCCGGGGAAGTGTCGGAAGGCGTTCCCGACGCCCCAGGCATGGGCATCGGCGACGATGCGTAAGCTGGGAAGCGGCATGAATTACAGCCGGCGGATGCGTTCGATCAGGCCGGTGCTGGAATAGCCCTCGAGAAAGGGGATGACGACGACCTCGCCCCCCCAGCTGCGCATCTCGGCGGTCCCGACGATGTCCTCCGGTCGGTAGTCGCCGCCCTTGACCAGGATGTCCGGCTTCAGTGCGCATATCAGTTCCAGCGGGGTGTCCTCGCTGAACGGCACCACCAGATCCACCGACCGCAGCGCCTCCAGCATTGCGGCCCGATCCGCCAGCGGGTTGACCGGGCGCGCCGGACCCTTCAGGCGCCGGATCGAATCATCATCGTTCAGG
>DATLWN010000095.1:0-1529 GCA_035576305.1 Mariprofundaceae bacterium | reverse complement strand
ACGACAAGACCGAGCGGCAGGGGCGCGTGCCGGACGCTCGCCGGCAGCCACAGCAGGGTGGCGATGGTTTTCCCGTACCGGTCCGGGAAACGAAAACCGGCCTTGGAGAATATGCCGGAGGCCAGCATGTCGGCATGGCGGAAGGCCGGATGCCGTGTCTTTCCCCATTGCAGCGGGCGCGGGAACGGGAAGATGTCGCCGTTGATATCGAGCAGCGCGAACTCGTCCGACAGGTAATCGGCCCCGTCCAGCACGGCGGCCGTCGTCAGGCTGCTCTTGCCGGCATCGGAGGCGGCGGCGAACAGGCAGGCCCGGCCGTGCAGTTCGACGCAGCCCGCGTGCAGCGACAGCAGGTCCGGGATCAGGGCGGCCAGCAGCTGCTGGTACAGATGCACCTCGAAGCCGGCGGCGATCTCGCCGGCATCCGTGCCCTGCCACAGCGTTTGGCCGTTGAGGCCGAGGCGGATCCGGCCGCCGACGGGCTCGATCCGGAAATGCAACGTCGGCGGGCCCGCGCCGTCGGCATACAGCCGGCACAGGGGCTCCAGCATGGCGGTGCAGGCATCGTGAGAGGAGTCGACGCTGACGCCGACATTGCCCACGCGGAAATTCCGGCGCCACATGCTCAGTCCCGGATCAGGCCGTAGGCGGCGAACTCCTCCAGGATGGCCAGTGTGTCGCTTCGCACCCGTCCGGGGTCGGCATCCAGGTTGCTGAGGATGATGGCGGCGATGTCCGCACCGGTGTGCGTGCCGTCGCACAGCTCGAGGATGGTGGCGGCGACGATGTTCAGGGAATAGTTCGATCCGGTCTGGGTGTCGACGTAGATGACCTCGTTCATGCCCTCCATCTCCTCTCCGACCAGTTCCGGCTTCTTGCGGGGCCGTTCCGGCACCTGGATGTCAGGCAGGTGTTTCAAGTCACTCGGCTCCCAGGGCATAGACGTTCATCTGGCAATCCAGGCAGCTTAGGCTGCTTTGGCACAACGTCCAGCGTTCAACCGATGGTGCGGCCGGACGGTGCTCCGCCAGTGCCTGCACGATGGCGTTCAGCGGCGCGCTGCGGATATTTCCGAGCGGTGTGCGCCGCGCGAAGATGCACGGGTAGACGTGGCCGTCAGCGGCAATGCACAGCTTGCCTGCGGCCTCCATCCTGTCCGGCGCGTGTCCGCCGGCATGGACCTGCGCGAGGCGCGGGCTTGGCCGGCCACGGCCGGTCTGTTTGACCGGATCGAAGCGGATCTGCGTGGCATCCAGGCCGAGCTCGTGCTGCAGGAAATCCGGCATGCGGGCCGCGCAGTCGAGGTTCTCGTCCATCAGGGCGATGCCGGCCCGGATCTCCAGCCCCGTCTGCCCGGCGCGGCGCATGGCGGCCAGCGTCCTGTGCCAGCTTCCCGGCACGCGCGTGATGGCATCGTGGATTCCCGGCTCGTCGGCGTAGATGGAAAAGCACAGGCGCGGCGCGAACGGCACGAGGCGCGTGACCAATGCCTCGTTCAATAGCAGGCCGTTGGTGTAGATCTCGATGCC
>DATLWN010000094.1:0-7834 GCA_035576305.1 Mariprofundaceae bacterium | reverse complement strand
ACCTGCAGCACGG
Organism: Mariprofundaceae bacterium; assembly: GCA_035576305.1. Lineage (GTDB taxonomy): Bacteria > Pseudomonadota > Zetaproteobacteria > Mariprofundales > Mariprofundaceae > DATLWN01. Next base: position 7,821 of record DATLWN010000094.1, on the reverse strand, counting down.
TGTCGGCGCCTGGCACGATCTCCTTCTCGCCGCGCAGCACGCCGACGATGACCACGTCGGCGCAGGCCACATGGCGGACCTGCTGGCCGGCGGCGGAGGTGCCGGCATCGAGCGCGATGCGGTAGAGCTGCTCGTGGCCGCGCCCCAGCGGGATGCCCTTGCCGTCGGCCAGCGCCATCGTCAGATGGCGGTTGATGGTGCTGCCGTCCAGGCGCATGCGGTTCTGGCGCAGAAAATCGGCGAGGATCTCGGAGAACATCTCCGTATTGGCCGGACTCGATGCGGGGATCGGTTCCTGCGCCTCGTACAGCGTGGGGTATTTGGCGTTGCGGGTCAGCGCCATCTGCACGATGTAGCTCACCGACACGGCCAGCATGGTGGGCATGATCAGCTGGTAGCCGCCGGTCATCTCCGCGACCATGACCAGCGAGGCGATGGGCACGCGCGCGGCGCCGGCGAACAGCGCAGCCATGCCCACGACGGCCAGCGCCGTGGTCGGGATGCCGGTGATATGGAAGGTGTGCAGCAACATGGCGAATGCGGCGCCCAGCATGGCACCCACGTACAGGCTGGGCGCGAACACGCCGCCGGAACCGCCGGAGGCAACGGTCAGCGACAGTGCCAATATCTTGCCCGCCATCAACAGCAGCAGCAGCCAGACAGCGATGCCGCTGCCGCCCTGCAGGGCGAACTGGATGTAACCGTAGCCACCGCCCAGAAGGGGCGGCGCCAGCAGACCGAGTATCCCCACGCCGAGGCCGCCGAGGGCAGGTTTGAGCATGTTGGGGATCTGCAGCTCGTGGAACCTGTCGCGCGTCCAGTAGAACACCGTCGGCAGAAGCGCGCCAAGCCCCCCGGCCAGGGCCGCCAGAACCACGAACCAGACCAGGTCGACCGGGTCCCCGAAACTGACATCGTGCGGCAGCACGAACAGCGGCGACCAGCCGTTGAACAGCCCGGTCACCGCATAGGCCACCGCCGAAGCGACCAGGGTGAAGGTCAGGTAGCGGCCTTCGAAGGCCATGGTGGAATACAGGATCTCCACGGCGAACAGCGCCGTGCCCAGCGGGCTCTTGAAGATGGCCGACAGGCCCGCGGCCATGCCCACCAGCAGCAGCACGCGCCTTTCCTCATCCGGCAGCTTCAGGATGCCGCTGATGAACGAACCGATGCCGGCGGCGATCTGTGCGGTCGGCCCCTCGCGTCCGGCCGAGCCGCCCGAGCCGATCGTGATGGCGCTGGCGATGGTCTTGATGATGGGTACGCGATAGCGGATGCGTCCCGAGGTGCGGTGATAGCCCTTGACCGCGGCATCGGTGCCGTGGCCTTCGGCCTCCGGCGCGATGCCGTAGACCAGGATGCCGGAAACGAGCCCGCCCAGCGTCGTGGCCACCGGGATCAGCCAGTACCAGTGTTCGGTGGCCGGCGCCGTGACCATTGCGTGGGCCTGGGGCGCCTCGATGAATTTGTAGCCGCTGATGAGGGTGAGTGTCCAGACCTCCGCCAGGTGCAGCAGCCAGATGAAGGCCTGGGCGCCGAGGGCGCCGATCACGCCGAGCAGGACGCTGAGGATGATCAGTCGGGTGGTGCGCTGAAGGCGCATGAGCCAGCGCATGTTTATCCGCCCCTCGCTTGCGTTCGCATAACAGCCGTCAATGGTACGCCCTTCGGCGGCTTTCGCCAGCTTGCAGGCAATAAGGCCTTGCTGCGATTGTGAGAATGGATCGCGGCGGGCTGGCCCCGCAGGGTGGCAACCGCCCCGGTCAGGGGTATGAATGGTTTCGTTTGCTCAGGCCCTCAAGCCAACGGCACGCCCCCGGAGGTTACGGTTGGCCTACCGTGAAGCGCTGCGATACGACCTTGCGACCCTGATACCAGAGCTCATGGGTCCACGTTCCCGGTATGAGCTCCCAGGGGTCGTCGAATTTATAGGACAGGTATCGCGTTTTTCCCATGGTGACCGTTATGTTTCTCTGGATTTGATGAATCGCTTCGTTCGCCTCGGGGGGCCGCAGGCCGGCCGGCGGGAAGATCCAGACCTCCTTGAGGGTGACCTGGGCGCCATCGGGCTCCCCCAGCAGTTTGAAGCGGAGCCCGAACTGGGTCCCGAGCCTTGCCGGCACATCGTGGGTCGTTTTCATGTGCCGGATGTCGGAGGAGACGCTGTCCAGGATGCCTTGGGCATCCCTTTTGGACTGTACCACGCTGGCGGTATAAAGCCCGTAATCCACCACCTCGACGCGCGGAACAGCCGATGACTGCGCCGCATCGGCGGTCGCGGAAGCAAGCACAAGAAACAGAGCGGTTGCCGCAATGCCACGAAGAGCGTTCATATCCAGCCTCCCCAATCCAAGCCCAGATCACTGCAAGGCCTTCGAGTCTCCAACCGATGCCGAAGCATAGCAATGGGACATCGTGTGTTGAAGGCATCGCTTGATCCGATCCCAGGGCCGCATGACGGGGCCGGGGCAGGCCGATCAGGAACCAGGCTGCGGAGCGATCTTGTCGGCGGTGGCCTCGGGGATGGGGCGGTTGCCGATCAAGGCCATCGGGGCGTAATGGCACAGCCCCTGGCAGTGGCCGGGTTCGGCGGCGATGCCGAGTCCGGTCAGCTCGGCCAGCAGTTCCGGGCCGCCGCATTCGCGGCATTCCGGCCCGTGGCAGACCTCCACGACGACCGGTTGGTCGGGACGGGTCAGGAGAGGCTAGCCGCCGCCTTGGCGATGCGGTCCACCGCCTCGGCCAGGGTGTCCTGGCTGACGGCGTAGGAGATGCGCATATGCCCAGGTGCCCCGAACTCGCTGCCCGGCACCGCGGCGATGCCGGCATCCTCCAGCAGCCAGGCGCAGGCGGCGAGATCGTCGTCCAGGCGCACCCCTGCGGCGGTGTGCTTGCCCAGCCAGCCGGAGATCGACGGGAACACGTAGAAGGCGCCGTCCGGCGACAGGCAGGACATGCCCGGAATGGCGTTCAGCCGCTCCACCAGCCAGCTGCGGCGCTGTTCGTAGGTACGCACCATGCGCTCAAGATCGTCGGTCGGGCCGTTCAGCGCGGCCAGCGCCGCCTTCTGGGCGATCGAATTGGGGTTGGACGTGCTCTGGCTCTGCACCTTGGCCATGGCGCTGATCAGGTGCCGGGGGCCGGCGCAGTAGCCGATGCGCCAGCCGGTCATGCAGTAGGCCTTGGACACGCCGTTCAGCGTGATCGTGCGCTCCTTCAGGTCCGGGTTGACCTCGGCGAAGGTGGCGAAAGGCTTGCCGTCGAACAGGATCTTCTCGTACATGTCGTCGGTGGCGACGGCCAGCTCCGGATGCTGCCGCACGACCTCACCCAGCGCCTTCAGCTCCTCGGCCGAATAGGCCATGCCCGTCGGGTTGGACGGCGAGTTGATGATCAACAGCCTTGTTTTCGGCGTGATGGCGGCCGCGAGGGCATCGGCGGTCAGCTTGAAGCTGGAACTGGCGTCGGTGTCGACGATGACCGGCACGCCGTCGGCCAGGAGCACCATGTCCGGATACGAGACCCAGTACGGGGCCGGGATGATGACCTCGTCATCCGCATCGAGCATGGCCTGCAGCAGGTTGTAGATGCACTGCTTGCCGCCGGCCGACACCAGGATGTCCTCCGGGGCGTAATCGAGGTGGTTGTCCCGGCGGAACTTGTCGGCGATGGCGCGGCGCAGCTCGGTGATGCCGGGGACCGCCGTGTAGCGCGTGAATCCCTGGCGGATGGCCTCGATCGCGGCGTCGCAGGCCACCTTCGGGGTGTCGAAGTCCGGTTCGCCGACCGACAGCGAGATGATGCTGCGTCCCGCTGCCCTGAGCTCGGCGGCCTTGGCGGTGATGGTCAGCGTGGCCGACGGCTTGATCTTCTGGATGCGGGAGGACAGGCGAATCATGGCGGCATCCTGCCAGAGTCCGGGGGGCGACTCCAAGCGAAATCAAACCCGAATACTTTAGGTATTTTTCATGCTCCGCAGCTATTATGCTGCGTTGCCTGAAGCGGCCTCCATGGCAAGGAGCATGTGCATTGCAGGAAAACATCCGCGAGATTCCCTATAACTACACCTCCTACTCCGACCGGGAGATCGTGTTGCGCTTCCTGGGGGAGGAGTGCTGGGATGATCTGAATGTGCTGCGCCACCAGCGGCGGACCGGGCGCAGCGCCCGCATGCTGTTCGAGATCCTGGGCGACCTGTGGGTGGTGTCCCGCAACCCCTTCCTGCGCAACGACCTCTTGAAGAACCGCAAGCGCCTGGGAACGATGCGCGCCCGCCATCGCGACCGGCTGGAGCGCATCCTGTCCTCGGCCTCGGACAATCCCCGCGCCCAGCGGGTCACCGCCTGCACCGAACGCATGGTCGACCAGTTCTATGCCTGGTTCGAGGCCGAGCCCAAACGCCGCCGCGAGGCCAAGAAGGCCTTCTCCCGGCATACGCATGCGAACAACGTGCACTTCGATGCCTACACGCTGGTGCACCATGCCACCGATGCCACCGACTGGCGCTCGTTTTTGCCGTTCTGCGTGCTGACGCCGGACAGGCCGGAGGAGATCCCGGGCCTGGTCGAGGCGGCGCGCGAGCTGGAGCTGACCATCATCCCGCGCGGCGGCGGCACGGGCCTGTGCGGCGGTTCGGTGCCGCTGCAGGACAATGCGGTGATGATCAACATCGAGAAGTTCGACCGCATCGGCGAGATCGAGATGCGCGATCTCGGCGACGGCCGCACGGTGCCGGTGATCACGGCCGAGGCCGGGGCGGTGACCGGCAAGGTGATGGAGAAGGCGAGGCCGCACATCTTCGCCACCGATCCGACCAGCCTGTGGGCCTGCACCATCGGCGGCAACGTGGCGAGCAACGCCGGCGGCAAGCATGCCGTGCTCTGGGGCACCTGCGTGGACAACCTGCTGTCCTGGAAGATGGTGACGCCGGACGGCAACTGGCTGCTCATCGAGCGCGTCAGGCACAACATGGGCATCATGCCGGCCGATACCGCGGTCGAGTTCCGCCTCAGCCGCTTCGCGCCGGACGGCAATGCCTTGGGCGAACCGGAGACGCTGTCGATCGACGGCGCCACCTTCCGCCGCGCCGGGCTCGGCAAGGACGTGACGCGCAAGGCCCTCGGCGGCCTGCCGGGCGTGCAGAAGGAGGGGACCGACGGCATGATTACCGAGGCGACCTTCGTGTTGCACCGGCCGTTCGCGCATACGCGCGCCGTCTGCTGCGAGTTCTACGGCCAGGAGCTGTCGGCGGCCACCTCGGCGATCGTCGGCATCAAGGGCTATGTCGACGGCCTGGACGGGGTGTTCCTGGAAGGCCTGGAGCATTTCGACGAGAAGTACGTCAAGGCGATCAACTACGTGGCCAAGTCCACGCGGCGCGAGCGGCCGCGCGTGGTGCTGTTGATCGACGTGTCCGGCGACGACGAGGCTGCGGTGGCCAAGGCCTGCGCCGAGATCACACGCATTGCATCCATCGGCAACGGCGAGGGCTTCGTGGCCTTGAGCGAGTCCGACCGCCGCCGCTTCTGGGCCGACCGCGGGCGCATGGCGGCGATCGCCAGGCACACCCGCGCCTTCAAGCTCAACGAGGACGTGGTGATTCCGCTGCCGCGCCTGTCCGAGTACAACGATTACATCGAGCACCTGAACATCGAGCTGTCGATCGGCAACAAGCTGGAGATGCTCGATGCCCTGGAGGCCTTCTTCCGCGATGCCACCGAGCGCTTGGGCTCGGACGACGCCCTGGCGCTGGCCGACCTGGGTGTGGAGGACGACGGCTATCTGGCGGGGAAATTCGCGGCCTGCCTGGAGATCATCGGCCAGGCGCGCGAGCACTGGCAGGCCTTCTTGAAGGGCATGGACCAGCCGGCCGGCGCTCTGGCGGATCTGCTCGCCGGCATCGAGTTCGACAAGAAGGAGACGCTGTTCCGCGTCATGCAGCGCGGGGCCCTGCGCATCTCCTACCGCAGACAGGTCGAGAAGCCGCTGCTGCAGCAGCTGCAGGGCCACGATCCGCTGATGGAGAGGGTGCGCAGGATCCACAGACAGGTGCTGTCCAGCCGCATTGTCATCGCCACGCACATGCACGCCGGCGACGGCAACGTGCACACGAACATCCCGGTGAACTCCAACGACTACACGATGATGCAGCGCGCCCACCATGTGGTGGAGAAGATCATGGCCAAGGCCGATGCGCTCGGCGGCGTGATCTCCGGCGAGCATGGCATCGGCATCACCAAATTGGCGTACATGCGCCGCGATTACCTGGACGAGATGGCGGCGTATCTGGCCAAGGTCGATCCGGGCGACCTGTTCAACCGCGGCAAGCTGCAGCCGGGCACCGACCTGACCTTCACCTATACGCCCAGCTTCAACCTGCTGGAGCACGAGGCGGTGATCCTGGAGGCCGCCGACCTGACCGAGCTGTCGGAGGCCATCTCGCCGTGCCTGCGCTGCGGCAAGTGCAAGCCGGTGTGCAACACGCATTTCCCGCGTTCGAACATGCTGTATTCGCCGCGCAACAAGATCCAGGCGGCGGGCTCCATCATCGAATCCTTCCTGTACGAGTCGCAGACCCGCGCCGGCATCAGCTTCGAGCAGTTCGTCGGCCTGCAGGACGTGGCGGACCATTGCACGATCTGCCACAAGTGCGAGTCCCCGTGTCCGGTCAACATCGATTTCGGCGACGTCACCGAACGCATGCGCGCGCTCTTGAAGGACAAGGGGCAGGCCCGCCCGAACCTCGGCGCGAAGCTGTCGCTGGCCTTCCTGGTGCTGCAGAACCCGGCCGCCGTGCGCCTGATGCGCGAGGCGGTGATCCGCTGGGGCTATGCCGCGCAGCGCCTGGCGCACCGGGTGGCCAGGTGGACGGGGCTGATCCGCCCGGTGCCGGCGGCGATGCGCAACCTGGACGGGGTGCAGGCGCAGGTGATCAATTTCATCGAGCGGCCGCTGCCATCGGTGCCGTTCCGGACGGCGCGCCAGCAGCTCGGCATCGAGTCGCGCGACAAGAACATGATCCCGGTGCTGCGCGACCCGGAGCGCGCCAACGGCCGGGCCGTGTTCTACTTCCCGGGCTGCGGCTCCGAGAGGCTGTTCTCCCAGGTGGGGCTGGCCACCCAGGCCATGCTGTTCGAGCTGGGCCTGAACGTGGTGCTGCCGCCGTCGTACCTGTGCTGCGGCTACCCGTCGACGGCCGGCGGCGACCATGCGCGCGGCGACAAGATCACCTACGACAACCGCGTGCTGTTCCATCGCATCAAGAATGCGTTGTCCTACCTCGATTTCGAGGCGGTGGTCGTCTCCTGCGGCACCTGTTACGACCAGCTGACGGCCTACCAGCTGCAGCAGGTGTTCCCCGACGCGCCGCTGATCGACATCCACGAGTACCTGATGGCCCAGGGTGTTGCGGCCAAGGGGATCACCGGCGTGCAGTACATGTACCACGAGCCCTGCCATACGCCGCTGAAGCGCCACGGCTCGGCCGCGGCCATCGCCTCGCTGCTCGGCCAGTCGGCCGTGGCTTCGGAGCAGTGCTGCGGCGAGGCCGGCACCATGGCCGTGGCGACTCCCGCGATCGCCGGCAAGATCCGCGCCCGCAAGGAGGAGGAGATCGCCAAGGCCAAGGCCGTGCTCGATGCCAGGGGCGACGCCGGCGGCGACCGGAAGATACTGACCAGCTGCCCGTCCTGCCTGCAGGGGCTGTCGCGCCTGGAGGGTGAGAGCGGGGTGGAGGCCGACTATATCGTCGTCGAGCTGGCCCGGCACCTAATGGGCGAGGACTGGCAGGCGAAGTTCGTCGAGCGCGTCAAGCGCGGTGGC
>DATLWN010000093.1:0-4083 GCA_035576305.1 Mariprofundaceae bacterium | reverse complement strand
CGGCATCGACCGCTCCGAGAAGGCGCTGGGGGTGGCCCGCACCCATGCCACGCAAAGCGGAATCGACGTCCGCTACGAGGCCAGCGATGCCGAGACCTGGGCGGAGGCGCATGCCGGGGCCTATGACATCGTCACCTGCCTGGAGGTGCTGGAGCACGTGCCGGACGTGGAGGCGACCGTCGCCGCCTGCGCTCGCATGCTGAAGCCCGGCGGGCTTTTCTTCTTCGCCACGCTGAACCGCACGCCCAAGTCCTACCTGATGGCCATCCTGGGCGCCGAATACGTGCTGGGCTGGCTGCCGAAGGGCACGCACCGCTACGATCACTTCATCCGCCCCTCCGAACTGGTCGCCGCGATGCGCCACGGCGGCCTGGAGCCGGCCGAGCTGCGCGGCATGTCCTACCGCATCCTGACGGACCGCTTCGAGCTGTCGGATGAGCTGGATGTCAACTACCTGGGCTTCGCCCGCAAGCCCGCCTGATCCCTTGCCGTCGGGGGGGAAGGGGCGTCCGGGCCGCCATGGTCCGCATGGGATGGCCGTCACGGCGCGGGCGCTTGGGCTGCTGCTGGGGCTGACCGCCCTCGCCTCCCCGGCGTGGGCGGCGGGCATCGACATCGCGGCCGACCGCATCACCCGCGATGCCCAGGGTGTGCTGGTCGCCGAGGGGCACGTCGTGATCCAGCGGGGAAGCGAAACGCTGCACGCCGATATGGTCCATTATGACGTGCAGAATCACCTGATCCGGGCCGAGGGCCATGTGCTGATCACCTCGCCCAGGGGCCAGATCGATGCCGCCGCCGCCAGCCTGCACACCGATTCCGAGACCGGCAGCATGCAGGACGCCACGCTGACGCTGCCCGACGGCGAGCGCCTGTATGCCAAGCAGGTGCGCCGCCTCGATGCCACCACGTTCGAGGCCGAATCCATCCGTTTCACCGCCTGTCCGTCGGACGACGAGGCCTGGCAGCTGGCGGCGCACGACGCCAGGCTCGACCAGAAGAAGGGCGAGCTGGTGGCGCGCGGCACCCGTTTCGAGATCGCCGGCATCCCGGTGCTGTACAGCCCCTACTGGCGGCAGCCGCTGCGCCGCCAGTCCGGCTTTCTGACGCCGCTGGTGGCCTCCGGCAAGCGGCGCGGCACCGAGGTGGCGCTGCCGTATTACCTGGCCCCGAGCCCGGACTGGGATGCCACGTTCACGCCCCACTGGATGAGCGGCCGCGGCTTCATGCCCGAGCTCGAGCTGCGCCATGCCTCGGGCATCGGCACGGCGCAGGTCAACGGCGAAGTCATCAACGACCGCACGACCAAGACCCGGCGCGGCCGCATCCAGGGCGACATCGACTGGCGGCTGCCCGCACGCACCTTCCTCACCGTCAGGGCCGATCACATCAGCGACCGCAACTACCTGCCGGATTACGACACCTCGAACCAGCTGAACGCCCCCTATCTGCAGAGCGAGGCCGCGCTGGTCGGGCTCGGGAACTACGGCGACTGGATGCTGATGGGGCGCGACCAGCAGGACCTGACCCAGCCCAACGACGCCGCCACCCTGCAGATCGCCCCGAGGCTGGAGAGCCACCTGGCCGCACCGCTGGCGCGGAACCTGTGGCTGCATTTCGACCAGCAGACCACGCGCTTCGAGCGCCAGCTCGGCCTGTACGGCTGGCGCATGGACCTCAACCCCTATATCGAGCTGCCCTGGCAGCTGGCGGGAGGGGGGCTGGAGATCACGGCGCGCGCCGGCAGCCACGTGACCCGCTACTGGCTGCAGCAGGCGGCCACGCCTTCCAGCACGATGCAGCGCTCCGCCGGCGAGGCCAGCCTGGAGATCCGCTCCACCTTCGAAAGGATCAGCGCCGACCGGACATGGCGCCACACCATCGAACCGGTGCTGCGCTACGACTACATCCGGGCGCCATCCGACCAGTCCGGGCTGCCCAACTTCGATTCCAGCTTCGGGCAGCTGACGATGAGCAACCTGCTGTCCGGCAACCGTTTCTCCGGCAACGACCGCATCGAGCGGGCCAACCGCGTCACCGCCCTGCTGCAAAGCCGCCTGCAGCACCGCGGGGAGGCGGGCGCCCCCGCGCGCGACGTGATGCTGATCGCTATCGGCTCCTCGTACGACATCCGGCGCAGCTCCGTCGACCCGGCATTGAAGCCCATCCCGGCCACCCACTGGTCGAACCTGCTGGGAAGCCTGATGATCTCCCCCATCGCCGGGCTCTCCCTGCACGGCGAGGGCCAGTACAGCACCCGGCCCAAGTTCTGGGCCACCGCCAATGCCGGCCTGGACTGGGTATCGGCCGGCGGCCACGAACTGCATCTGGGCTACCAGTTCACCGATGCCCGCTTCGCCACCGCCACCCGGCTGTTCTCGGCCAGTGCGCGCCTGGCCGTCACCCCGCGCTGGCAGATGCTCGGCGGCATCCAGTACGACTCGCTGCTGCGCCTGACCCAGCAGGCGAGCGTGGGCCTGCGCTACCAGCATCCGTGCTGGAGCCTCGAGGTCGACGGCTACCGCTACAACCGCCCGAGCGGCACCACCCCCGGCAGCGATATCGGCTTCCGTTTCTTGCTTGGCCTGCGGGGGCTGGGTAGCGTCGGCTCGTAGTTGCCGCTGCAACATCCCCGATCCCACAAGCACCGCCCGGAGGCATCATGCGCATCCCCACCGCCCTGATCATGGTCGCGACCCTATTCATCGCCGCATCGCACCTCGCCCATGCGGAAGATCTGGATGCCGTCGCCGCCTCGGTCAATGGCCAGGCCATCGCCTGTTCGGATGTCGCCACCGATACCGATGCGCTGATCAAGACGCTGCACCAGCTCGGCGCCAAATCGCTGCCGCCGCGTTCCGAGCTCGAACAGCGCTCCCTGGATGCGCGGATCGTCGAATTGCTGCAGCAGCAGGCGGCCAAGCGCCTGGACATCAACGTCAGCGACGACGAGCTGTCCCAGGCCATGGCGGATATCGAAACGCGCAACAACATCCCGGCCGGCCGCTTGCCCGACGTGCTCAAGGCCCAGGGGCTCGATGTCGACGACTACAAGAAAAAGCTGCGCGCCAGGCTGCTGTCCAGCAAGCTGATCAACGTCGCCGTGCGCGAAAAGATCAAGATCAGCGAAGAGTCGATGCAGGAGTATTACCGCAAGCATCTGGAGCATCCGCAGCCGATCCGCGAGCTGCGCCTGAGCCAGATCCTGATCGCCCTGCCCCAGGAACCGACGCCCGAGCAGGTGGTCAAGGCCAAGGCCAAGGCGGATGCGGTTCGCCACAAATGGGCCGCCGGCCAGAACTTCGAGCAATTGGCCCGGCTGTATTCGGATTCCCCGGACGCCAAGCAGGGGGGCGATCTGGGATGGCATGCCACCGGCACGCTGAACAGCCGCTTCGACAGCATCTTCGCGCTGGCCAAGGGGCAGGTCAGCGAACCGATCCGTTCGCCGGCCGGCTTCCACCTGATCGAGGTCACCGATGCGCGCATGCGCGCCCCCACGCTCGGACAGGCCTATGACGAGATCCATGCCCGGCAGATCGTCATCAAGATCCCGGACGACGCCGATACGGCCACCAAGGCCAAGATCACGCTGCGCGCCCAGGTCATCGCCCGCGACCTGCGGAACGCCACCGACGAGGAATTCGCCAGCCGCGCCAAGGAGGTCTCGCAGGGCCCGAGCGCCGATCAGGGCGGCGACCTGGGCTGGTTCCGCCACGGCACCATGCTCAAGGCCATCGAGGATGTCGCCTTCTCCCTGAAGCCGGGCGAAACCAGCAGTGTCTTCGAAACCCCCTTCGGCCTGGATATCGTGCATGTCATCGCCAAGCGCCACGTCGATCCGAACTCCTTCGAGGCGCATCGGGACGCGATCGATCAGGAGCTGACCGACGCGCGCGTGCAGGAGGAACTGCCCCGCTGGATCTCCGGCCTGAAGTCCGAGGCCCAGATCAGCTACTTCCCATGCCCGGCCGGCTCCGGCGTGACGCTGAACCCGCAGCCCTGATCCGACGTCCGTGAACCACCGCCTCCCCGTGCTGCTGACGGCGGGCGAACCCGCCGGCATCGGTCCGGACTGCATCG
>DATLWN010000092.1:0-4615 GCA_035576305.1 Mariprofundaceae bacterium | reverse complement strand
GCCCGGCCACGGTGGCGGCGGCAACGCGGATGCCGGTGAGGGATCCCGGTCCGATGCCGACGGCCAGCACGTCGAGCTGCCCCCAGTCAAGCCCGGCGCCGACCAGCAGGCGGTTCAGCAGCGGCAGGATGGCCTGGGAATGCGGTGTCGTCTCCGAGATCGTTTCGCCGCACCGATGGGCGTGGCTCAGCAGACAGGCCGAGGCCTGCCCGTAGGCGGCATCCAGTGCCAGGATGTTCAAGGCCTGCCGAGCGAAAGGACCGTCTGGCGCAGCGACTCGCCGTAATCCGGGTGGCGCAGGCCGAGATGCAGGTTGGCGAGCAGGAATCCCAGCGGCTGCCCGGCATCGAAGCGTTCACCCTCGATCACGACCCCGTAGACGGGCTCGTGGCGGGCGAGCTCCGCCATGGCATCGGTCAGCTGGATCTCGCCGCCGGTGCCGGCGGCCGTTTCCCTGAGGTAATCAAACAGCCTGGGCGTGAAGATGTAGCGGCCGATCATCGCCAGATCCGACGGGGAGTCCTCCGGCGCCGGCTTCTCGACCATGCCGGTCAGGCGCATCAGCTCGCCCTCCGCTTCGGCCGCCACCATGCCGTAGCGCCGGCTCTGTTCGCGCGGCACGCGCGCCAGGCCGATGACGGAGAAGCCGGTGCGTTCGTGCACGTCGCGCAGCTGCCGCATGGCCGGCACCTTGCTCATGATCAGCTCGTCGGCCAGCGACACCCCGAAGCATTCGCCGCCGACCCAGTGCTCGGCGCAGGCCACCGCATGGCCGAGGCCGAGCGGCTGCCTTTGCCGCACATAGGCGATCTCGGCCATGTTCGAGATATCCGAGACCCGGTCGTACAGATCCTTCTTGCCCGACGCCAGCAGCGCCTGCTCAAGCTCGGCCGAGACGTCGAAATGGTCCTCGATGCTGCGCTTGCCGCGGCCGGTGACCATGATGATCTCGTCCAGGCCCGCCGCCAGCGCCTCCTCGACGCCATACTGGATCAGGGGCTTGTCGACGATCGTCAGCATCTCCTTCGGCGTCGCCTTCGTGGCCGGCAGGAAGCGCGTGCCCATGCCGGCCGTCGGAAAGACGATCTTGTGCAGACGTGTCATTCCTCCCCCTCTATGGGGAATTTAGCTCAAGCGGCCGTAGGAGTGCAAACCCGACAGGTACATGTTGACGCCCAAGAAGCAGAACAGCGTCACCAGGAAGCCGGCCACGGCCCACCAGGCCAGGCCCCGGCCATGCCAGCCGTGCGACACGCGTGCATGCAGGTAGGCGCCGTAGGTCAGCCACACGATCAGGGCCCAGGTCTCCTTCGGATCCCAGGACCAGTAGCCACCCCAGGCCTCGGCCGCCCAGGCGGCGCCCAGGATCGTTGCCAGCGTGAAGGCCGGGAAGCCGATGGCCACCGCCTTGTAGGCCAGCTGATCGAGCTGGTCCAGCGTCGGCATCACCGCCAGTACGCGGGCGTTGCTGCCGCGCGCCTCCAGGCGGCTGCGCCACAGGTAGGCCATGCCCGCACCGCAGGCGACCGAGAACGAGCCGTAGCCGACGAAGTTCATCGGCACGTGGATCTTCATCCAGTAGGACTGCAGCGCCGGCACCAGCGGCTTGATGCTGGCCTCGCCGACCGAGGCGAGCCAGATGTCGAAGAACACCGCGGCCGCCACCAGGAACATCACGAAGGCACCCATCGCCTTGGCCTGATAGCGCCGCTCCAGCGTCAGGTAGACGATCGTCGTGACACAGCACAGCAGGATGAACACCTCGTAGAGGTTGGACACCGGCGCATGGCCGATATCGGTATTGATCAGGTAGGACTCATGCCAGCGCAGGAGCAGCGCGGAACCGCCGGCATAGACGCCGGCCCAGGCCGTCCAGGTGCCGAGCCGGCCGATGAAGGAATCCGGCGCGAACAGGTAGGCGATATAGGAAACGGCCGAGAAGATGAACACCACGTTCATGGTCATGATCACGCGCCCGGAGAACAGGTTCGACTGGTCGTTGAACGAGATCATCGATTTCGGCGGCTCGAACTGCGCCAGCAGCGCCGTCAGCAGCAGCAGCAGCGCCGCGCCGTCCAGCCACGACACCAGGTTCGTGGCGATCTTGGCGTCGGCGATCGAGGGCCGCAGCGTGCTCAGCACGGCGGACGACAGCGCGCCGATGATGGCGCCGGTGCCGCACCAGATCAGGCCCTGGCCGCTGAACAGCTGGAACAGGTACTGCTGCTGGTCATAGCCGCCGCTGCCGTAGAACGCCAGGCCCACGGCGCCGAGGATCAGGCCCAGATAGGCGCCGAAGCGGATGAATCCGGGACGCCCATGGCTCAGGGATTCCCACGTCGATTGGTTTGCCAATGCCACGCTCATATTGTACCTCCTTAGGACGATTCAAACGTTGCGTTCAATCTTGCCTGCAGGGCCTGGAACTCCTTCTCGAAGCCCAGCAGGTTACGGTTGGTCATGCCGGCCACGCTGACCTCCAGGCCCTCGCCCTTGCCGGCCGGCCGGATCACCAGCCAGAGTTTCCGGTGCGGCATGTAGAACATGATACACAGGCCGAGCACCAGAAGCACACTGCCCGTCCACACCACGTTCATGCCCGGGTCCTCGGTCAGCTGCAGGCCGGTGTAATAGACCTGATCGTAATCATCCAGGATCGGGATGAACGGCCACGGAATCCGCGGCAGCGAATTCATCCCCTGCAGCAGGCGCACACCCAGGTCCTGGAAGTCCTTCGGGCGCTTGTCGCCGTAGACCTGCTTCAAAGCGGCGTTGAAGGCCTTGAACCGCTCCTCCTTCGTGTTGCTGCCGCCAAGGTTGGCCGCCGCATGCACGAAGGCATGGAACAGCTCCCATTCCTTCGGGTTGGTGAAGTCCAGCCCCAGCAGGAAGGGCTGGTAGTCCTTGCCGTCGCCGCTCTCCGACACCTCCATCAGCGTGCCGCGGTTCTGGCCGTCATAGACGAACGGGTTCATGTAGCTCTTGATCTTGACCGGCTTCAGGCCCGGACCGCGGACGATGAACTCCACCGCCGGCCCCAGGTCATGGAAATCCTTGGGCTGGCCGGCCCCGGCCATGTTCTCGATGTTGAACGGCCGGAAATCGGTGATCTCCAGCGACACGCCCGTTTTCGGATCCTTCCAGGTCTGGTACACGCGCGTCTTGACGGTATCGACCTTCTCCGAGCCGTCCAGACCGAACAGCTTCAGGGTGATGGCCGAGCCGCCGTCGCCGAACGAGGCCTGGTAGATGCGCACGCCCTTATACTTCAGCGGCTCATTGACGATGATGTCCTTGGTCATCACCACCTTGCCGTGGTCGATGATGCTCAGGTTGCTGCGGAATTCCTTCGGCGGACCGGACGGGTAGAAGGCGATATGGAAGCTGTTGCAGCGCACGCTGAACGGCATCTGCAGGTGATGCACCGCGGTGCCGCGCAAAAACTCGATCTCGTTGTCGCTCTGCCCCTCCGGCACCGACATGTTGCCGCGGAAGCCGTAATGCACGCTGATCCAGCCGCCGATCAGGATGATCAGCACCGCCGCATGCGCCAGGATATAGCCCCACTTGTGGAAACGGCCCTTGTCGCCGCGCAGGTAGATGGCGCCGTCCTTCTCGGCCTCCAGCGTCTCCCATCCGGAAAGCTCCCGCTCGGCCAGGCGCTTGACGTCCGCCATGTCGGCGCCGTCGCCGAGCTTCCAGTGGTGCAGGTGATGGAAGTGCTTCAGCGACTTGTCGGTGATCACCACCTTGCGCATGCGCATTTCCTTGAGCATGTGCGGCACGTTGCGCCACAGGCAGACGGCCAGCGACACCATCAGGAAGGCGAGCAGCGTCAGGAACCACCAGGTGTGGTACATGTCGAACAGGCCGAGGCTGCGGAAGGTCCAGTACCACAGCTGACCGAACTGGTTCAGGTAATCGGCCTGCTCCTGGTTCTGCAGCAGCACGGTGCCGATGACCGAGGCGATGGCCAGCACGCAGAGGATCGCCACCGCCAGGGTCATCGAGCCCAGGCGTACAAACATCTGCTTCAGCGATTCATTGAGATTATTCATCCACGGAACCCTTGGTCAGTCGCTCGTTCGAAATCATGCACCTTCCCATCACTCTGGTGTGGCCGCGGGACCAAGCCGCCCCGATCAAGATCGCGCACTCTGCCATAGCGTCTCTGAAATATTAAGCCGAAAGCTTGTATGTTCATCGGCGCAATTTTTCCCCACCCTGGGCGGCCCGCTCCATGACGGCGGCGAAGAAGCCGTCGGTGCCGTGAATGTGCGGAACCAGGCGCAGCATCGGCCCCTGCTGCGGCAGCCCGACATGCTGGCGCGCCAGGATCTCGGACACCGGCAGCAGGCGGAAATCGGGGTGTGCCGCCAGAAACGCCGCCACCACATCCTCGTTCTCCGCCGCCAGCAGGCTGCAGGTCGCATACACCAGCCGGCCGCCCGGCCGCACCAGGCTCGATGCCCGCTCCAGGATGCGCCGCTGCGTGGCCGTGATGTCGTCCAGGTCGATGGGGCGCCATTTGATGTCGGGGTTGCGCCGCAGCGTGCCCGTGCCGCTGCACGGCGCATCGACCAGCACCCGGTGCATCTTGCCGGCCAGCCGTGAC
>DATLWN010000091.1:0-6481 GCA_035576305.1 Mariprofundaceae bacterium | reverse complement strand
AAGCCCATCAGCAAGAAGCCCTTGGAGGTGCGTATGGGCAGCGGCAAGGGCTCGCCGGAGTACTGGGTCGCCGCGGTGCGCGCCGGCCGTATCCTGTATGAGATGGACGGCATCGGTGAGGATCTGGCGCGTGAGGCGCTGACGCTGGCCGCAGCCAAGCTGCCGATCCGTACCAAGATCGTGGTTCGCGGGGTGGGTCGATGAAGACGAAAGAGATTCGCAAGCTGAAGGACGACGAGCTGAAGGAGAAGCTGGACGAGCTGGCCGCCGAAGGCATGAAGCTGCGCTTCCAGAAGTCGACGATGCAGCTGACGAACACCGCGCGCATCGGTCAGGTCCGCGGCGAGATCGCCCGCATCCGGACCATCCTGGCCGAGCGGCGCAAGGGGTAAGCAATGACTGAAGTGAAGAGCAACAAGCGCGTGCTGGAAGGCGTGGTCGTCGGCAACAAGGCCGACAAGACCGTGGTCGTGCAGGTGGAGCGCAAGTACCTGCATCCGCGTTACCGCAAGACCATCCGCTCGCACAAGAAATACATGGCGCACGATCCCGAGAACACCTGCAACATCGGCGACGTGGTCCGGATCATCGAGTCCGCACCGCTGTCCGCCCGCAAGCGCTGGGCCCTCGAGACGGTGATGACGCGCGCCGAGCAGCTGTAAGGCAGGCAGGGGAAATACCATGATCCAGACCGAAACTGTTCTCGATGTGGCCGACAACTCCGGTGCCCGCAAGGTCACCTGCATCAAGGTGCTCGGCGGTTCCAAGCGTCGCTATGCGCGCGTCGGCGACGTCATCGTCGTCGCCGTCCAGGACGCCATCCCGGGCGGCAAGGTGAAGAAGGGCGAGGTGGCGCGTGCCGTCGTGGTGCGCACGGCCAAGGAATTCCGCCGCGCCGACGGCAGCTCGATCCGTTTCGACGAGAACGCCGCCGTGCTGCTGACCAAGCAGAACGAGCCGATCGGCACCCGCATCTTCGGCCCGGTGACCCGTGAGCTGCGCACCAAGGGATACATGAAGATCATCTCCCTGGCGCCCGAAGTCCTGTAACACTGAGATTCGAGAGGCAAACCGTTATGGCCACAACAGTGAATACCCGTATCCGCCGCGACGACGAGGTCGTCGTCATCACCGGGCGTGACAAGGGCATGCGCGGCAAGGTGATCCGCGTGCTGCCGGGCGAAGGCCGCGTGCTCGTGTCCAAGGTGAACATGATCAAGCGCCATACCCGTGCCACGCAGAACAGCGCCGGCGGCATCGTCGAGCGCGAGGCGCCGCTGGCGGTTTCCAACGTGCAGTTCTACTGCCCGAAGTGCAAGAAGGGCGTGCGCCTGGGCGCCAAGGTGCTGGAAGACGGTCGCAAGGTTCGCACCTGCCGCAAGTGCGGCGAAGTGCTCGATCGCTAGGAGTGATTTAAGATGGCTCGTTTGAAGGATTACTACAAGAGCACGGTGATGCCGGAGATGCAGAAGCAGTTCGGCTACACCAACCCGATGCAGATGCCGAAGATCACCAAGGTCGTCGTCAACATGGGTGTCGGCGAGGCCGCCCAGAACCGCAAGGAGCTGGATGGTGCCCTGGTGGATATCGCGGCCATCACCGGCCAGAAGCCGGTGATCACCCGTGCCCGCAAGTCCATCGCCAACTTCAAGCTGCGCGAGGGCATGCCGGTCGGCTGCCGGGTGACGCTGCGCGGTGATCGCATGTGGGAGTTCCTGGATCGCCTGATCAACGTGACGCTGCCGCGTATCCGC
The DNA here is from genome assembly GCA_035576305.1 of Mariprofundaceae bacterium. Taxonomy (GTDB): domain Bacteria; phylum Pseudomonadota; class Zetaproteobacteria; order Mariprofundales; family Mariprofundaceae; genus DATLWN01. The sequence goes on along the minus strand of DATLWN010000091.1, from coordinate 4,727 downwards.
GACTTCAAGGGCGTGAACCCGCGCTCCTTCGACGGCCGCGGCAACTACACGCTGGGCCTGAAGGAGCAGATCATCTTCCCCGAGATCGACTACGACAAGGTCGACAAGATCCGCGGCATGGACGTGACGATCTGCACGACGGCCACGAACAACGAAGAGGGGCGCGAGCTGCTCAGGAAGTTCAGCATGCCGTTCCGGAACTAAGAGGAGTTCATTCAATGGCAACGAAGGCGATGATTGCGAAGGCAAACCGCAAACCGAAATTCAAGGTGCGCGCGTACACGCGCTGCAAGCTGTGCGGGCGCCCGCATTCCGTATACCGCAAGCTCGGCATGTGCCGCTGCTGCTTGCGCAAATATGCCCTGGCCGGACAGATCCCGGGCATGGTCAAGTCGAGCTGGTAGGAGTTGCTGCTATGATGATGGATCGTATCGCCGACATGCTGACGCGCATCCGCAATGCGCAGTTGGCCGGCCTTGAGAAGGTGGAGTTGCCTGCCAGCAAGCAGCTGGAGTCCATGGCCGAAATCCTGAAGGACGAGGGCTTCCTGGCCAGCGTGAAGTCCTACAACCACAAGGGCCACCGCTATCTGCGCCTGGTGCTGCGCTACGACGAGGATGACCAGCCGGTGATCCGCGAGCTCAAGCGCGTCTCCACGCCCGGCCGCCGCGTCTACGCCAACGCCGAGGAGCTGCCGCGCGTGAAGAACGGCCTCGGCGTGGCCCTGATCAGCACGTCCAAGGGCATCATGTCGGACAAGAAGGCCCGCTCCGAGCATATCGGCGGCGAAGTGCTCTGCACCGTATTCTGAGGTAACGCGTTATGTCTCGTATTGGCAAGAAAGTCATCCAGGTTCCTTCGGGGGTCGAAGTCAAGATCGGTGCCGACGCCATCGCGGTGAAGGGCCCGAAGGGCGAGATGAGCTCGCCGCTGTTCGACGGCATCGCCGTCACGCAGGAGGGCGCCACGCTGACCCTGTCCTGCAGCGATCTGGGGAACAAGAAGCTGAAGGCGCTGTATGGCCTGACCACGGCCAGCCTGGCGAACAACGTCAAGGGCGTCAGCGCCGGCTTCGAGCGTGAGCTGGAGCTGCGCGGCGTGGGCTACCGTGCCCAGGCCCAGGGCAATGCCCTGAACCTGTCGCTCGGTTTCTCGCATCCGGTGGTCTACCAGCTGCCGACCGGCATCAGCGCCAAGGTCGACCAGAGCAAGATCATCATCAGCGGCAGCGACAAGCAGAAGGTCGGCCAGGTCGCGGCGGAGATCCGCGCCATCCGTCCGCCCGAGCCATACAAGGGCAAGGGCGTGCGTTACGTGGACGAGTATGTGGCGATGAAGGAAGGCAAGAAGGCCTAAGGCGTTCTGAGCATTGGCAGGAGAAGTGCATGTCTGTGAAAAAGTATGAATCGAACAGCTCCGTCCGCCGTGCCCGCAAGGTGCGCGCACGCGTGAAGGCCTCGGGCCGCCTGCGTCTGTCGGTGTTCCGTTCGGCCCGCCATATCTATGCCCAGATCATCGACGATGCGGCCGGGAAGACCCTGGTCGCCGCCTCGACCCTGGATGCCGAGGTGAAGGGCGGCAGCAATCTTTCCGCCGCCGAGGCGGTGGGCAAGCTGCTGGGCAAGCGCGCCAAGGCCGCCGGCATCAGCGAGGTCGCATTCGACCGCGGCCATTACCTCTACCATGGCCGCGTCAAGGCACTGGCCGATGGCGCCCGTGCCGGCGGACTGAATTTCTAGGAGAATAGGGATGATCAACGCGCAAGAAACGGAGCTGACCGAAAAGCTCGTCCACATCAACCGCATCGCCAAGGTGGTGGCCGGTGGCCGCCGCTTCGGGTTTTCGGCCCTGATGGTGGTCGGCGATGGCAACGGCCATGTCGGTTTCGGTCATGCCAAGGCCAGAGAGGTTCCGGAGGCCATCCGCAAGGCCACCGAGATCGCCCGCAAGTCGATGGTGGCCGTTCCCCGCCGCAACTCGACCATCCATTTCCAGGTCGAGGGTCGCCAGGACTCCACCCGCGTGCTGCTGCGCCCGGCCACCGAGGGTACCGGCGTGATCGCCGGCTCCGCCGTGCGTGCCGTGCTGGAGGCCGCGGGCATCCGCGACGTGCTGACCAAGAGCCTGGGTTCGCGCAATCCGCTGAACCTGGTGCGTGCCACGCTCAACGGCCTGAAATCTCTGGAGAATCCGGAGCAGATCGCCGTGCGTCGCGGCAAGGCGTCCTCGGCCGCCTGATCCCGGAACCCGTTCAAGGAGAAACGTCCATGGCCAGCAAGAAAGACACCATCCGCGTGCGGCAGATCAAGAGCGCGATCGGTTACGACAAGTCCCAGCGCGCCACGCTGCGCGGCCTGGGCATCCGCCGCATGAACCAGGTGGTCGAGGTGCAGGACACCCCGTCCGTGCGCGGCATGATCAACAAGATTCCGCACCTGGTGCGGATCGAGAGCGGGGAGTAAACGATGAAGCTGAACGATATCCGCGCCGACAAGGGCGCCCGCCATGCGCGCAAGCGCCTGGGCTGCGGCCTCGGTTCCGGCCACGGCAAGACCGCTGGCCGCGGCCACAAGGGCCAGACCTCGCGTACCGGCGGCAAGATCCGCCGCGGTTTCGAGGGCGGCCAGATGCCGCTGGCCCGCCGCCTGCCGAAGCGCGGCTTCACCTCGATGGCCAAGGGCTATCAGGTGATCAACCTCGGCGATCTGAACCGCTTCGATGACGGGGCCTCGATCGATGCCGCCGCGCTGTATGAGGCCGGCCTCGTGCGCAATGCCGTGGATCCGATCAAGCTGCTGGCCCGCGGCGAGCTGGAGAAGAAGAAAAAGCTGAGCCTGCATGTCGCGGCCGCATCGGCCACCGCCAAGGCCAAGATCGAGGCCGCTGGTGGCAGCCTGACGCTGGCTGAGGCCTGAGCATGTCCGATCAGGCCAGCCAGCTGGCGAGCCTCGCCAACGTCGGCAAGATTCCGGAGCTGAAGAAGCGCATCCTTTTCACGCTCGGCATGCTGATCGTGTACCGGATCGGCGCCCATATCCCGGTGCCGGGTATCGATGCCCAGGTGCTGGCCCAGTTCTTCAGCCAGGCCAAGGGCAGCCTGCTCGGCCTGTTCGACATGTTCTCGGGCGGCGCATTGTCGCGCCTGACCATCTTCGCACTCGGCATCATGCCGTACATCTCGGCGGCCATTATCCTGCAGCTGATGACCATCGTCTCCCCGCAGCTCGAGCAGCTGAAGAAGGAAGGCGAGGCCGGCCGGCGCAAGATCACGCAGTACACCCGCTACGGGACGGTGATCCTGGCCCTGGTGCAGGCCGTCGGCATGTCCATCGGCCTGGAGACCTTCTCGGTCGGCGGCAATGCCGTCGTCATCGATCCGGGCTGGGCCTTCCGCGCCACCACCGCCATCACCCTGGTCTCCGGCACCATCTTCCTGATGTGGGTCGGTGAGCAGATCACCGAGCGCGGCATCGGCAACGGCATCTCGATGATCATCTTCGCCGGCATCGTCGCCGGCCTGCCCCGCGCCGTCGGCGGCACGCTGGAGCTGGCGCGCACCGGCGAGTTCTCGCCGTTCACCGTCATCGGCCTGTTCATCATGGTCATCGTGGTCACCGCCTTCGTGGTGTTCGTGGAGCGCGCGCAGCGCCGCATCCCGATCCAGTACGCGAAACGGCAGGTCGGCAACCGCATGTACGGCGGCAAGGCCTCGTTCCTGCCGCTGAAGGTCAACACGGCCGGCGTGATCCCGCCGATCTTCGCCTCGAGCCTTATCCTGCTGCCGGCGACCTTCGCCCAGTTCACCAAGGGCGTGCACGGCTTCTCGTGGCTGTCCGACCTGTCGGCCGTGCTGTCGCCGGGTCACTGGCTGTACCTGGTGCTGTTCACCGTCTGCATCGTGTTCTTCTCCTTCTTCTATACGGCCATCGTGTTCAACCCGAAGGACACGGCCGACAACCTGAAGAAGCACGGCGGCTACATCCCGGGCATCCGTCCGGGCCAGAAGACCTCCGAGTACGTGGATTCCGTGCTGACCCGCATCACGGTGGTGGGCGCGGCCTATGTGACGCTGGTCTGCCTGCTGCCGCAGTACCTGATCAACGAACTGTCCGTGCCTTTCTACTTCGGCGGCACCAGCCTGCTGATCGTGGTCGTGGTGACCATGGACACCATGTCCCAGGTGCAGGCGCATCTGCTGTCGCACCAGTATGAGGGCCTGATGAAGCAGGCCAGGCTGAAAACCGGCCGCTGATGAACCTGGTGCTGTTCGGCCCTCCGGGTGTCGGTAAGGGAACCCAGGGCATGCGCCTGGCACAGGAAGAGGGACTGGCGCACCTGGCCACCGGCGACATCCTGCGCGCCGCGGTGCGCGACGGCACCGAATACGGCAAGCGGGCCAAGGCGTTCATGGACGGCGGCAAGCTGGTCCCGGACGAGATCGTGGTCGGCATGATCGAGGAGCGGATCACCGGCAACGGCGATGCGGGCTTCCTGCTCGACGGCTTCCCGCGCAACGTGGCGCAGGCCAGGGCGCTGGAGGCGATGCTCGATGGCCATGGCATGCATCTGGACCGCGTGGTGTTCATGCATGCGCCGGAGGATGCCCTGATCGAGCGCCTGTCCGGGCGGCTGATCTGCAGGGCTTGCGGTTTCAGTTTTCATCGGCAGTATTCGCCCCCCCGCGTGGCCGGCCGGTGCGATCGCTGCGGCGGCGAGCTGTACCAGCG
>DATLWN010000090.1:0-4013 GCA_035576305.1 Mariprofundaceae bacterium | reverse complement strand
ACTCTTACATTTGGACTAGTGGATGCAGCGATATAATATGTTGGAGTTCCTTCCTCCAAGCCTTGTGACCAAGCCATTTTATGCCCCTATAAATCGCCTCGAATTTCCAGAACTAATATCTTTTAGAAGATTAAAGCGATAGCAACCCATCGTCCGTCCCCTGAACAATAAAGACCATAGACTGATGATGGGGCAGGACAACTAAGTATTAGCCACTAGTTGGGTGCATTTTTTGCGCGGCAGGCGCTAGGCGGACTGCCGGATCGCGAACGGCCGCGGTGCGCCCGATTCGATCTCGATCCGGTCCAGCGACGGGCCCGTGTACCGGCCCAGCAGCAGATCGACCGCCTGGGTGCCGTACTGCTCGAACCACCATTTGCCCATCGCGCGCAGCTTCTCGATGTTGGCGGGATTGATATCGTCCATCTCGTCGTCCGGCGGGTTGGGCAGACCCCTGTGCCTGACCATGTTGGCATTGACCCGGATGTAGGTGCCCTGCTTCATCAGCGTGATCGCCTGGTAGGCGACGACGCGCTCGTCCGTCAGCACATCGAGGATGTGCCCCTTGGTGAACCACTGGATGCCGCCCCAGCGCCGGGAGGCCGGGCCGTTGATCGCCTGGCTGCGGTAGCCGGTGCCGACGGAGAGCACGCGCATCTCGTCGATCGACACCTCCGGCCACACCCGCTTGGCCTCGGCGATGACGCACATCGTCGGGTTGTTCGCCGTCACGCCGCCGTCCACCAGCCACTCGTCCGGGTTGGCGGCGCCCTCCCGTAGCTCGCGGGTGGGGAAATACGTGGGCGCCGCGCTGGAGACATCCGCCACCTGCCAGGAGAAGAGCTTGCGCTGCTCGTCGTCGGTGGACTTGATGACGTCGGGCTTGCGCTTGCCGATGTCGTAGCTGACGGCCAGCACGTGCTTGCTGGTGCCGACATCCTCCAGCTTCGCATCCCCGAGGTGCCTCTTCAGTGTCTCGACCTTGCCGCCGGCCTTGTACTTGGGCGAGAGGTAGCCGCCCAGTCTGGGCAGCATCCAGCAGCGCGGGACGAAGATCTGCACCGCCGTCTCGTGGTTGTAGAGGCCGCTGATCTCGCGCATCGGCAGGTCGGTGGTGGCCAGCGCCAGCGCGATGATGCTGCCGGTGCTCGTGCCGGCGTAGAAATCCACGCAGCCGCGCAGGCTCGTGCCCTCTGCCACGAGCCTTTCCTCGACCAGCTCCAGGAACCTCGCGCTGGCGGCCCCGCGGATGCCGCCGCCGTCCAGTGACAGGATCATCTTCGACATCGTCCCCTCCCGCTCCCCGGTGTTTACGACCATAGACCGGCGAGGGGGCGGGGCCAACCTAGCCAAAGGTCTAGGTCGGGGTGCATTTTTTGCGCGGCCATGCGGGGACGATGCGGCCTATACTCGTCTGATCATGGGCAGGGCGGAAAAGCAGCGTTTCTACATCCACGGCGATCGGCACGAATCCGATCCCGATCTGTATTACTGCGTCGCGTGCGACATGTTTCTGGATCAGGCCCACTTCGCGCAATACCACGTCGAGGCCAATGCCGATCTCTACCACGCGGCCGTCAACAGCATCAAGGAACTGCCGGGCAGCAGCGAGCATCACCGGCCGGAGAATCCGGAGAACCTGTTCTCCTAGGCCTCGGCCGGCGCGCTATTCGATCTGATCCTCGTCCAGGGGCAGCACGGGCCTCTGACCCGGCTGCAGGCCGAGGAAGGCCCTGAGATCCTCCTCGGACAGCACCTTGGCATACTCCTCGGCCATCACCGCCGCCATGCCCTGCAGGCTGCGGGCGAACCCCTTCCTGCGCAGCCTGCCGAGCAGGTAGCGCGAGACCAGCTTCAGCCGGTTCCTCTCGATGCGCCTGCGGATCTCCCACATCGCCTCGCGCCTGTCCGGCGGGAAATCGACGCCGAGCCGGTGATCGATCATCAGATCCAGCTCCGCCCGCATCACGCGCTCGTCCAGCTCCTTTTCGCTGCCGGAGGGGCTGCCGGAGGGCCGCGCCTCGCGCATGACGTCGTCCTGCACCTGCGCCACCCGCCGCATGTACTCGCGCTCGCTGAGCCGTTCGCCGTATGGATGCTTCACCGTTCCCCCGCTGACGCCCGGCGCCCAGGCAGATGCGCCTGTTACATCGGGTTCTCCCTGCCCAGCGTGGCTGCCGCGATCTCGGGATCGATCAGTTCGACCGTGTCCCCGGGCTCCAGGCCGGTCAGCTGGGCATATCTCTTGTCGCCCAGTGCATGTTGGCAGCCCTGCTGGAAGTTGACGACCCCCGCGTTGACCTCCTGCACATAATGCTCGACGCTGATATCGGCCGCCTCCATCTTCGCATCGAGATCGCCCTTGTGGTAATGGAAATCGTCCCTGAGGTCGATCAGGCTCTTGATCTCCGGCGAGCCCGCCTCCGCCTGGATGCGGTAACCGGCGAGCAGCGTCAGGTCCCGGTTGAGCATGGCGCCCCCCTTCCAGGGCTCGGCCATCGTCTCGGACTCCTCCCCGAGCGCGGGGGGCTCGGCATAGATCGCCTGCACCTGCTCGACGTAGCGGCTTTCATCGGCGCTCATCGCCGGCGCCGCGATGACGCCCATCGCCGGCGCCATGCAATCCGGGAGCTCCCCATGCAGGGCGCTGCATCCCCCGCGCAGCGCGGCCCACGCCGCCGCACCCTTGCCGTAGGTCCCGTAGAGCAGCGACGAGATCCAGTAGCCCCTGGCCGCCGTCACCAGCACCCGCGCGGGCCACAGCACCCGGTTCGCCGTCTGGTGGCAGACGCCGGTGATCGCATAGACCAGGCCGGCATGGGAGGCCGGCCCGGCGATGCAGTTGGCCTGCTCGGAGCTGCCCGTGCCGCTGCAGATCACCTTTCCGCCGGCGCTCCGCCCCCAGCATGGCCAGGCGTGCCCGCCCGTGCACGTGACATAGGTGTGATCCGCCAGTTTCCCCAGGATGCCCCCCAGGGGTATCGCATGTCCTTGAAGCGTCGCCATCGGTATGCCCTCCTCTCCGGCCGGCGGGTTCGGGACCCATCCGGCATCATCGGTCAGGCATCAACCATAGAACGCCCGCAAAGCGGAACAAGCTGGCCAGAGGTATAGGTCGGGGGGGCATTTTCTGCGCGATTCCCCGGGGAATCCGGCCTCAGTCGTGATGATCGCGGTCCCGTTCGTGATCCCTGCGATCATCCCGGCGATCGCCCCTGTCATGCCCGCGATCGTGATCGCGCTCGTACTCGCCCCGGTGCAGGCCGCGATCATGCGGATAGTAGATCTCACAGCCCGTCATCACCGCGCCCAGCGCCAACAGCGCCACGATATGCCTCCACGTCTTCATGCCCGCCTCCGTTCATTCCCGGTCACCACGGAATATCCGGATTCAGTGTAGCCCATGGAGCGGCCCCGCGGCATCCGGGCGGACGCCCGGCCGATGGGGTGCAATCAGTTCGCATGGGGCGTTCTCTGTGCACTCCGCATTCCGGGGGGACGGACTAGAGTGCCCCGCACCGTCCAGGTGCACGGAGGCGCTCCATGAAAACCGGCTATTGCGAGACTTGCGGCAAACAGACGAACTGGAAGCGGGAGATCGGACTCCCCTTCTGGGTCGGCGTGCTGCTCACCGGCGGGCTGTGGCTGATCACCATCCCCATCGCGCCGCTGCGCTGCACCGGATGCGGCGCCGAGCAGCTGAGACAAAGCGCGCATTTCCGCCGCAAGACCTACACGCCGAAGAATCCGGAGTCGCTGTAGGATCAATCATCATCGGCCTTGTGGATAAAGCCGATCGGCCGTTTTTTGGTGGCCGGCGGCTGCATCATTTCCCGGATGGCCTCGAAAACGATGGCAAATTGCTTGTCGTATTTCTGCTCCAGTTGCCGAAGCCGGCGTGCCAGTGCCTTGTGGTCCGCCGTCATCTGCCGCAGCTGCACGAATGCGCGCATGATCTCGATATTGACCCGTACCGCCTGTTTGCTGTTCAACACGCTGGAAAGCATGGCCAC
>DATLWN010000089.1:0-8954 GCA_035576305.1 Mariprofundaceae bacterium | reverse complement strand
GGCGTGGCTGAAGGCCAAGGGCGTCAGCGCGGAGCAGATCCGCATCGTCGCCGTCGGCGACGAGCATCCGCTGCCGCCGGGAACGAACCCCGCGGCGCTCGAACAGAACCGCCGGGTCATGGTCTCCGTCCTCGACCAGAGCCATGTGCGCATGCTGGATAAGGAGCCGGGGCTGACGAAACGCGATCTGTACCATGTCAGCGAGAACGGCGTGTTCAAGACGATCGACGGCATCCCCGAATACCGGGTCGGGCCCGGCGATGAGCTGTCGTTCACGTTCTGGCTGGGCGGCAAGAGCGACGAGCACAAGGTGACCGTGCAGGTCGATGGCACGGTCTCCCTGCCCTACCAGGAGGCGCTGAAGGTCGAAGGGCTGACGTCCACCGAGATCAAGCACAAGATCACCCACCTGCTGGCCAAATACGAGAAGCATCCGCGCGTGGACGTGATGGTGCTGAAGCCCCGCAGCAAGACGGTCAGCATCTTCGGCGAGGTGCAGAGCCTCGTGCGCCAGCCGACCGGGCCGGGCACCTATTATCTGAACGGCAAGGAATCGCTGGTGGAGTTCCTGTCCCGGGCGGGCGGCCCGACCAAGGACGCCGACCTGACCAAGGTGCAGATCCTGCGCGAGGGCCAGACGGTGATGCTCGACCTGGACCGGGCGATCCGGCAGGGCGACTGGTCCGAGAACGCCATCCTGAACAACGGGGACACGATCTTCATCCCGTCCCTGGCGCAGTCCAAGCGGCGCGTCTACGTGCTGGGCGACGTCAAGAAGCCCGGCATCGTCGAATTCTCCGGCGACATCAATTTCCTGGATGCGATCTCCAAGAGCGGCGGCTTCGGGGATACCGCCTACCTGCAGGATATCCGCATCATCCGCGCCAGCAGGGATCACCCCCAGATCCTGCCGGTGGCATTCAACCGCTTCATGACGATGGGTGATCTGTCCCAGAACGTGGCCCTGCAGGACAAGGACGTGATCATCGTGCCGCGCAGCCCCGTCGGCAACTGGAACCACTACATCCAGCAGATCAGCCCCACGCTCGATCTGCTGCTCAAGCCGCTGTCCGTGTCGCAGGAATGGCTGACGGTGCGCGCCCTGCAGAAGCAGCTGGTCCCCTGATGGCGATCCAGCAGGCCGCGAGCGGCTACGAGCTCAACCTCGGCGAGTACTGGCAGATCGTCCGGCGCCGGGGCTGGATGATCCTCTTCTGCGCCGTGTCCATGGCCTGCTTCAGCTGGCTGTTCACCTGGCTGAACCAGCCGCCCCCGCTGTACAGCTCCAGCGCCTCGGTCAAGATCGAGCAGGACACCAACCTGGCCGACCTGTTGCTGCAGGGCGGGGGCGTGACCCGCACGGATAATATGCGCACGCAGCTGATGATGGTGAATTCCTACGCCCTGATGGAGCGGGTGGCCAAGAGCATGGGCAGGATCCCCAAGGATTTGACCCCCGAGGAGATCCGCGCCAATCCCCGCTACCTGGACGAGATCATGGCGCTGAAGGACGATGTCAGCGCCGAGCAGGAGTCCGACACCAACATCATCACGATCACGGCGGTGTCGATCTATCCCGACGTGGCCCGCGACCTGGCGCAGACGGTGGCGGACGAGTTCCGCACCTTCAACGTCGAGGAGAAGAACCGGCGCGTCTTTGAAGCCAAACGCTTCATCCAGCAGCAGCTCGTGCTGGTGCAGGACCGCCTGCGCAAATCGGAGGAGGCGGTCCGCGATTTCAGGCAGGCCAACCACCTGTCGGACATCGGGGCCAATTCCCAGGCGGTGGGCAACATGGTCGCCGATTTCGAGCTGTCCTACCGCAAGGAGGTGCAGCGGCTGAACAGCCTGCGCTTCGCGCTGAACCAGCTGCGCGCACGCGTGAAGAGCAATACCTGGGACTACCAGGCCGTATCCATGCCGGACAAGGTCAGCACCTATTTCGACGGCCTGAACCAGCGGCTGGTCGAGCTGGCGCTGAAGCATACGGAGCTGGCGACCGATTTCACCGACCAGCATCCGCAGATGATCGAACTCAGGGAGCAGGCGGTCGAGATCCTGCGCAGCATGGTCGACGAGCTGGCCCGGCAGGTGCAGATCACGAACCGGCGCATGGGGGATATCCAGACCAGCATCGAGGCCACCGAGAAGCAGTACATGGGCCTGCCCGAACAGGCGCTCGAGCTCCAGCGCCTGAAGCGGACCGTGCGCATCAATGAGGACCTGTTCGACCTGCTGGAGAAGAAATACCAGGAGGTGCTGATCAAGGAGGCCGAGAAGGTCCAGGACGTCAGCGTCATCCGGCCGGCCATGCTGTCGTCGGTGCGCATCAATCCCGTGCGTACGGCGCAGACCACGTCGGCCGGCGGCATCCTCGGCCTGGTGCTGGGGCTGATCATCGCCCTGATCCTGGAGGCGATGGATACGTCGATCGGCACGATCGAGGAGGTCGAGTCCTTCCTCGAGCTGCCGGTGATCGGCTTCGTGCCGCAGCTGTCCGACGACGAGGCCACCGAGCTGTTCTCGGGTGTCGAGGGCCTGGCCACCTCCGGTCACGAGCTCGATCGCCAGATCCGCCTGATCGCGCATTTCTCGCCACCGTCGACGATCTCCGAGGCCTACCGCAGCCTGCGCACGAACCTGCAGTTCTCGCAGACGGGCGAAAGGCGCGTGATCCTGGTGACCAGCGCGACGATCAAGGAGGGGAAATCGACGATCGCGGCCAACCTGGCCGTCGTCGTGGCCCAGCAGGGCGCGCGCGTACTGCTGATCGATGCGGACCTGCGCAAGCCGATCCAGCACCGGACCTTCGGCATCGCGCGCGAGCCGGGGCTCAGCGAATGCCTGATCGAGCAGATCGGATGGCAGGATGCCGTGCGCCGCTTCTCCGACGTGATGCTCGGCGACATGGGCATCGACCGCGCCCTGATGACCCCCGGGCTGGATCAGCTGGACATCCTCACCAGCGGGCGGATCAAGGCCAACCCGCCGGATCTGCTGGCATCGCCGATGATGAAGAAGATCATGGACGAGGTGCGCAAGGAATACGACATGGTCATCATCGACATGCCGCCGACCCTGCACACGACGGACGCCACCATCCTGGCGCCGATGGTCGATGGCGTGCTGCTGGTCTATCACATCGGTGCCGTGGTGCGCGGTGCGCTCAAGCGCGTCAAGACCTCGATCGAGAACGTCGGCGGCCATGTGATGGGCCTGGTGCTGAACGGCGTGCGCGGGGAGGTGACCCCCGATTATGCCAAGTACAAGATGGATCGTTACTATGCCTATGCCTACGGCGAGCGCGCGAAGGAGCCCAAGGCCTATTTCGGCGGAAAGGCCGAGGAGATGATCCGCAAGGGCATGGCGAATATCTGGCGGAAGGCCCGCGGGCTGTTCGGCCGGAGCAAGGATGCAGACCGATCTTAACCGCTTCCGCCGCCGGCGGCGCCGGCGCCGGCAGCTGATGGCCGTCATCGCCATTGCCCTGCTCGGGGCGCTGCTGGTTGTGCTGATGCGCTCCTGCGCCGACCGCTTCCACGGGCCGTACAACAAGGGCTACCAGCCCATGGACCAGGATCGGCAGATGCAGCAACAGGAGGGCCCGCATTGAGGCTGTCGTACCAGATCCGCATCCCCTTCCCGCCGGCGGTGCTGATCACCTCCCTGCTGGTGGCGCTGCTGCTGTACGCGGCCTTCCTCGTCGCGCCGGAAACGATCCGCATCCCGGCCCTGGTGCTGGCGGCGCTGATGATCGTCATCGTGGCCTTCTCCAGCGTGGAGCTGACGCTGTACCTGCTGATCCTGTCCACGCTGCTGTCCCCCGAGCTGGACTTCGGCGGCGTCAGCGCCGCCCAGATCGCGGCCAAGCACGTCTCCACCACGGCCTCGCGCGGCTTCACGCTGCGCCTGGACGATATCCTGCTGTCGCTGACCTGCCTGACCTGGCTGTTCCGCATGGCGGTGTTCAAGGACCTGGGGACGGTGCGCAAGACGCCGATCAACAAGCCCATCGCCTGGTACTGGCTGGCCACCGCCTTCGCCACGCTGGCCGGCTTCTATGCCGGGCGGGTCGGCGCCTACGGCTTCTTCTTCGTGGCCAAGTACCTGGAATATTTCGTGCTGTTCTACATGATCGTGAACCAGATCCACGACGAGCAGTCGATCCGGCGCTACATCAAGGTCATGCTGTTCACCTGCCTGGTGGTCAGTATCGTCGGCATCGCCCAGATCCCCAGCGGTGCGCGCGTCTCGGCCCCGTTCGAGGGCTCCGAGGGGGAGCCGAACACCTTCGGCGGCTATCTGGTGCTGATGTTCTCCGTGGTGCTCGGCATCTTCCTGCACGTGCAGGATCAGGGCAGGCGCCTCAGGCTGGCGCTGCTCGGCTGCGCCATCCTGGTGCCGCTGGCCTTCACCGAGTCGCGTTCCTCGTACCTGGCCTTCATGGCCTCGATCGCGCTGTTCATCCTGTTCGCCAGGCAGAAGCGCCTGCTGATCACCCTGTGCCTGGTGGGCCTGATCCTGGTGCCGGTGGTGGTGCCGCAGAATGTGGTGCAGCGGGTCATGTACACGTTCACCCAGGCCCCCGAGTCCGGCCAGATCTCGGTCGGCGGCATGCATATCGACACCTCGACCAGCGAGCGCCTGCGATCCTGGGAACGCGTGCTGAAGCGCGATTTCCCGCGCCATCCCCTGCTCGGGGTGGGCGTGACCGGCGGCGAGTTCATGGACGCGCAGTACCCGCGGGTGCTGTCCGAAACGGGCATCATCGGCCTGATGCTGTTCCTGTGGTTTCTGCAGCGCATCTGGGTGTTGTTGCGGCGAAGCTATGAACGCCTGCAGGATCCGGTGATCAAGGGGGCCGCGCTCGGCACCCTGTGCGGGTACGGGGGATTGCTGTTCCATGCCATCGGCGCCAACAGCTTCATCATCGTGCGCATCATGGAGCCGTTCATGATCCTGCTCGGGTTGCTGCTGGCGGCCATGCTCGTCGAGCAGAAGGACGAGTCGATCTCCGAGCCGGAGCCCGCCCCGGAAACTTCCGGGTTGCAAACCGCCGGCACAGGGTGAGGATATTACGGCATGAGGTTGATGACGGGTAGGATCCTTCCGGTGACCATCGCGGTCCTGTGGCTGGCGGCGGCCGGCATGCAGGCGGCCCAGGCCGCCACCATCAAGGACGTGCGCCTGTGGACGGCGCCGGACAATTCCCGGCTGGTGTTCGATCTGGACCATTCCATCGATTACGAACTGTTCAGGCTGCACAATCCCGAGCGCATCGTCGTGGATATGCACCGGGCGCGGCTCGGCACCAGCATGGACGGGCTGGCGCTGCCCGATCCGGTGATCCAGGCCATCCGGCACGGCTCGCCGAAGCCGGATGTGCTGCGCATGGTCATCGACGTCAAGGAACAGGTGCAGCCGCGCTCGTTCCTGCTCAAGCCGATGCAGGGCAAGCCCTACCGCCTGGTCATCGATCTGCTGCGTCCGGACAAGCAGGCCGAGGAGCAGTCGCCGATCACGGCCCAGAGCACGAGCCGCGAGGTGGTGATCGCCATCGATCCGGGGCATGGGGGCGAGGACCCGGGTGCCATCGGGCCATACGGCCTGAAGGAGAAGAACGTGACGCTGGCGGTGGCCAAGGCCCTGGCCAAGGACATCGATGCCCGCCCCGGCATGCGCGCCTTCCTGACCCGCACGGGCGATTACTTCGTGCCCCTGAGAAAGCGCGTGCGCCTGGCCGTGGAGGCGCATGCCGATCTGTTCATCAGCATCCACGCCAATTCCGCCCATGACCGGTCGGTCGAGGGGGCCAGCGTGTACATGCTTTCCGAGAAGAAGGCCTCGGACAAGGTGGCGCAGATCCTGGCTGACAAGGAAAACGCCTCCGACTCGATCGGCGGGGTCATGCCGCAGGAGGTGGACGATCCCGTCGTCAACGAGATCCTGGTGGACCTGAAGAAGCGGGAAAGCCTGAACAGCGCGCAGATCCTGGCCAAGGACATCCTGCAGGACCTGGGCAGGATCGGTCCCATCAAGTACCCGGAGGCCAAGAGCGCGCGCTTCATGGTGCTGACCGAGCCGCGCATGCCGAGCGTGCTGGTCGAGCTCGACTTCATCTCCAACCCGCGGCGCGAGCGGCTGCTCGCTGATCCCGGCTACCGGCAGAGGCTGGCCCAGGCCCTGAGCCAGGCCAGCACGTCCTTCCTGGAGCAGGAGGGCCGCCTGGCCAGGCAAAGCGCCCCGCAGGCCAGCAACCGCACCTACGTGGTCAAGCCCGGCGACAGCCTGTGGGACATCTCCCGCCGCTACAACGTCCCCGTCGCGGATATCCGCCAGACCAACCATCTGGACTCCTCGCAACTCAGGGTCGGACAGGAGCTGACGTTACCGGATTCCGACTCGTGAACACGCATCAGCTGTACCGGCGCCTGCTGGGGTTCCTGCGCCCGTATTCCGGCCGCCTCGGCCTGGCCGTGCTGTGCATGATCGTGCTGGCGGCCTGCACGGCGGCGCTGGCCTGGGCCCTGCGCCCGGCGCTGGACGATGCCCTGGGCGGCAGGAACCGGCAGATGATCTACATGATCCCGGTGATGATCATCGGGCTGTACGTCGTCAAGGGACTGGCCTACTACGGGCAGGCCTACCTGATGGGCTTCATCGGCCAGCGGGTGGTGTACGACCTGCGCAACGCCCTGTACACCCGCCTGACCGAGCAGTCGCTTGCCTTCTTCGCGCACCGCAAGACCGGCGAGATGCTGGCGCGGCTCAGCTACGACGTGACCCTGGTGCAGGCGGCGGTCAGCACCACGGTGACGGCGCTGATGCGCGATAGCGGCACCATCGTGTTCCTGATCGCGGTGATCCTTTACCAGGACTGGATGCTGGCCCTGATCTCGCTGCTGGTGTTTCCCATCGTCGTCTATCCGATCGCCCGCTTCGGGCGCAACATGCGCCGGGCCAGCCGGGACGGGCAGGTGTCGATGGGCGAGATGTCGAGCCTGGTCGAGGAGACGGTCGGCGGCATCCGTGTGGTCAAGGCCTTCGGCATGGAGGACTACGAGCGCGGCCGCTTTGCGCGCTTCACGCAGGATTTCCTGCATCACCAGTTGCGCGCCGTGCGTGTCAACGCCCTGTCGTTCCCGATCATGGAGCTGTTGGCCGGCTTCGGCATCGCCGGCGTGCTGCTGTACGGCGGGCTGAAGGTGGCCTCCGGCCAGACGACGCCCGGCACGCTGGTCTCCTTCCTGGCGGCCCTGATCATGCTCTACGAGCCGGTCAAGCGCCTGTCGTCCGCCAACAACCAGATCCAGCAGGGCATGGCGGCCTCCGAGCGCATCTTCGAGGTCCTGGATGAGCCGGTGGCGGTGCAGGATGCGCCCGAGGCCACCGCCCTGGGCGATTTCCGCCAGGGCATCGCCTTCGAGCACGTGGCCCTGCAGTACCCCGGCGCCGAGCGCCCGGTGCTGCAGGACGTCAGCTTCACGGTCGGCCTCGGTGAGGTCGTGGCCCTGGTCGGGCGCAGCGGCGCCGGCAAGAGCTCGCTGGTCAACCTGATCCCCCGTTTCATCGATGCAAGCCGCGGTACGGTGCGCATCGACGGGCACGACGTGCGCGAGCTGACGCAGGCCTCGCTGCGCGCGCAGATGGCGTTCGTCACCCAGGAGGTGATCCTGTTCAACGACACGGTGCTGAACAACATCGCCTACGGCCACGGCGAGATCGACATGGCGCGCGTGGAGGCGGTGGCGAAGGCGGCCAACGCCCACGAGTTCATCGTCAGGCTGCCGCAGGGCTACCAGACCGTGGTCGGTGAGCGCGGGGTGATCCTGTCCGGCGGCCAGCGCCAGCGCCTGTCCCTGGCCCGCGCCCTGCTGAAGGATGCGCCGATCCTGATCCTGGACGAGGCGACGAGCAGCCTGGACACCGAGTCCGAGCGCCTGGTGCAGCAGGCCATCGACCGCCTGATGCAGGGGCGCACCGTCATCGTCATCGCCCACCGGCTGTCCACGATCCGCCATGCCGACCGCATCGTGGTACTCGACCACGGCCGGGTGGCGCAGGCCGGCACCCACGACGAGCTTTTGGCCGCGGGCGGGCTGTACGCCGAGCTGTACCACATGCAGTTCGAGATGCAGCGGGCGGCGGATGCCGTGGGGAGTCCCGGCTGACATGCGGCGACGCTTCACCGCCTGGCTGATTCCCAGGCTGATCTATCTCGTCCACAAGCTGCTCGTCCTCACCATCCGCTGGGAGTTCGTCGGCGAACGCTACCGGCCGGGTGCCGCGCCCTACATATTGAGCTTCTGGCATGCGCGCATCCTGATGATGCCCTATGCCTACAAGGGCTGGAACGGTTCGATGCTGATCTCCGAGCACAAGGACGGCGCCTATATCGCCGATGCCGTGCAGCTGATGGGCATCGAATCCAGCAGAGGCTCGACCAGCAAGGGCGGGGCGCGGGCGCTCTTGGAGATGATCCGGCTGGCCAGGAAGGGCAGGGCGCTCGGCATCACGCCGGACGGCCCGAAGGGGCCGCGCGAGGTGGTGCAGCCGGGCACGGTGCAGCTGGCGAAGAAGAGCGGCCTGCCGCTCAGGGCCGTCTGTTACGCGACCAAAAGGCACCGGCGCGCCCATTCCTGGGACCGCTTCTACCTGCCGCTGCCGTTCACGCGCGGCGTGTTCGTGATCGGCGAGCCTGTCTATGCGGACAGCGGTGACGATGCCGAGAACCTGCGCCGCTTCCAGCAGGCGATGGACGAGGTGCAGGCCAGGGCGGACGGCTACTTCGACTGATGCCGTTGCCGTGCCTGTTAACAAGGCCCGGAAAAGCGCTTAGGTTGCCCCCGGTTTGATGGTGATTTCCTGGGAGATATTCATGAAGCTGAAGCGGCTCTGGGTTCTGTATCTGTTCTGCACCGTGTTCGGGATATTCTCCATATACATGGCCAGTG
>DATLWN010000088.1:0-3097 GCA_035576305.1 Mariprofundaceae bacterium | reverse complement strand
ATCGCCGACCGCCGTCATCGTGATCGCCGCGATCAGGAAGGGGAAAAGCCCGCCGAGAAACATGCCGATCAGCACGATCGGGTCGTTCAGGCGCAGCAGGAATCCCGCCTCGTGATCGCTGACCGTCTGCACATAGGCCGTGATGATGGCCAGCGCCGCCAACGCGGCCGCGCCGATCGCGAAGCCTTTGCCGATCGCCGCCGTGGTGTTGCCCATCTCGTCGAGCGAATCGGTCACCGCCCGGGTCTCTTCGCCGAAGCCCGCCATCTCGGCAATGCCGCCGGCGTTGTCGGCCACCGGGCCGTAGGCATCGATGGACATGGTGATGCCGACCGTGGCCAGCATGCCGACCGCGGCGATACCGACCCCGTACAGCCCGCACAGCTCGGTGGCGGTATAGATGATGGCGCAGATCGTCAGCATCGGCACCACCACCGACTGCATGCCGATGGCCAGGCCCGTGATCAGCACCGTGGCCGGGCCGGTTTCGCCAGCGGCGGCGATATGCCGCACCGGTTTGCCGCCGGTGTAGTACTCGGTGATCAGGCCGATCAGGATGCCGCCGACGGCACCGGCCATCACCGCGCCCCAGACCCGGGGCGTCACGCCCGTACCGACGATCACCACGTAGGCGGCAACGATGAACAGCAGCGCCGCGCCGATGGTGCCGATGCGCAGCGCCACGTCCAGGGGCCTGGCCGAGAACAGGCGCACCAGGCCGATACCGAGGATCGAGCTGATCAGCCCGGCCGAGGACAGGGCCAGCGGCAGGAACATCAGGGCCTGGCGCGATCCCAGGGGAGACAGGATATCGGAGGCCAGCGTCGAGGCGATGGCGATGGTGGCGATCATGGCCCCGCAATAGGACTCGAAGATATCCGAACCCATGCCGGCCACGTCGCCGACGTTGTCGCCGACGTTATCGGCGATCACGCCCGGATTGCGCGGGTCGTCCTCCGGGATGCCCTCCTCGATCTTGCCCACCAGGTCCGCGCCGACATCGGCGCTCTTGGTGAAGATGCCACCGCCAACGCGCGAGAACAGGGCCACGCTGGAGGCCCCCATGCCGAAGCCGTGGATGGCGTGTGCCGTTTCCGGATCGCCGCCGAAGAACAGGTACAGGGTGCCCAGGCCGAGCAGGCCGAGCGCGGCGATGGTCAGGCCCATCACCGAACCTCCGAAGAAGGCGATGGACAGGGCCCTGGCCGCCCCGTGCTCGTGCGCGGCGATGGCCGTGCGCACATTGGCGCGCGTGGCCGCGTACATGCCGATGTAGCCGGCCAGGGCCGAGCACAGCGCGCCGGCCAGAAACGCGATGGCCGTATGGCCGCCCAGCGGCGACAGCCACAGGGTGCACCCCACCAGCGCCACGAACACGGCAAGGATCAGGTATTCGCGTTTCAGGAATACCATGGCGCCGAGGTGGATGGCCTCGGCGATCTCGGCCACCTTGCCCTCGCCCCCGGGAACCGCCCGCACGATGCGATAGATCAGGAACGCGACCAGCAACCCACCCATGCCCAGCGACATCGGGACCAGTGCCGCCTCGTCCATCATGTATCCCTCCCCTTCACCGCAAGCCGGCGTTCCGCGAAAACCCGCACGCGGCCATGCATGCCATGGATATTAGCATGGGGCACCCCAGCCTTGTCAGCCCCGGGACCGGCGTCCGTCATTCGCTGGCGGCATAGCGCGCGATGCTGTCGACGATCTCCTGCTTGGCCTCGTCGGCACCGGCCCAGCCGGTCACCTTGACCCATTTCCCGCTCTCCAGATCCTTGTAATGCTCGAAGAAATGCTTGATCTGATCGATCAGGAAGCTGGACAGGTCCTCCGGTCCCTTGACGTGGTTGTAGGCCGGATTGAGCTTGGATATCGGTACGGCCAGCAGCTTGGCGTCCATGCCCGCCTCGTCCTCCATCTGCAGCACGCCCACGGGGCGACAGGTCACCACACAGCCGGACATCAGCGCAAAATTGGAAACCACCAGCACGTCCACCGGATCGCCGTCCTGGGACAGGGTGTTGGGCACGAAGCCGTAGTTGCACGGATAATGCATGGCCGTATGCATGAACCGGTCGACGAAGATGGCCCCCGAGTCCTTGTCCAGTTCGTACTTGATCGGATCCGCGTGCTGCGGCACCTCGATCACGACATTGATGTCCTCCGGCGGGTTCTTGCCGACCGGGATCTTCTTGATGTCCATCCTCTCCTCCTGCGCTTTTGCAACGTGGCGCTGCATTGTAGGCATGCCCGCGTGCGGCACAAGCCGCGGCCGGCGAAATCGGCTAGCATGGGCGCATGATCGTCGTCCGCGTGCACGAACAGATGCTGCACCATCGCCGTCCGTCCGGCGTATGGTACGCCTATCCGGTGTCGACGGCCGCCAACGGCGTCGGCAACACGCGAGGCAGCTTTTGCACCCCGCTGGGGAAACACCGCATCCTGCAGAAGATCGGGGACGGGATGCCCATGCATACCGCCTTCGTCGGCCGCCGGCCCGTCGGCATCTACGCCCCGGGGGCGGAGGATGCCTACCGCGACTGGATCCTCACGCGCATCCTGTGGCTGGAGGGCCTGGAAACCGGGATCAACCGCCGCGGCAGGGTGGATACCCGCTCCCGCTATATCTACATCCACGGCACGCATGACGAGGATGCGATCGGCACGCCGGCCTCGCACGGCTGCATCCGCATGCGCAATGCGGACATCGTCGAGCTGTTTTCACACTGCCGCGAAGGCGAGCGCGTTCTGATCCGGGACTGAGCTCAGGCCGCCTGGGCCTCGGTCTCGGCGTAGACCGGCAGCTGGATCGATACGCGCAGGCCGTGCGGCGTCCGGTTGGACAGGGCCAGCATGCCGTGGCGCGTTTCGGTCAGTTCCCGCACGATGGCCAGGCCCAGGCCATGCCCGCCGCGGCCGCGCGCGCGATCCACACGGTAGAAGCGCTCGGTCACATGCGGCAGGTCCGCCTCCGGAATGCCCGGTCCCTGGTCGGTGACCACGATCTGCACATGCCGGCCCCGCGGCGCCACCTCCACCACGATCTCCCCGGATTCGGGACTGAAGCGGACGGCATTCTCAACGACATTCGTCA
>DATLWN010000087.1:0-2620 GCA_035576305.1 Mariprofundaceae bacterium | reverse complement strand
CTGCAGCACGGGAGCTGGCACGCGAGCTGGCGGCCAAGCCCGTGCACGCCATGGCCCACACCAAGCGCCGCTTCCGCGAGATCACCCAGGCCGCCTTCGACGATGCCGCGCGCGCGGCCATTGCCGGGCAACAGGCGGTGTATGCAGCCGGAGAGCCGCAGGCGGTGATGGCCCGCTTCATCGCCGAGCGCGAAAGACGCCGCCAGGGCTGAATGGCAGGCCGGACGGGTCGCAAATCGGCCTTTTGACATCCCCCCAGAAAGCAGGTACGGGTAGTGCCGCCTCCCCGGCTTTGGGGGCCGGGGCAAGGACAATCGGCAATCCAAGACTGAGTTCGACGCCCGCGGAGATTCCATGGCGCGGCGGCGGGGGGTTCGAACCCATCTACCAGTCCCGCCTCGCATGCGACGCCGGCTCATTCGCATCCACGAGGGAGCCATGCTGAAGCGAATCCGATTCCACCTGCCCGCGCTGGCGCTGGTGGCGCTGCTGGCAATGCCAAGCGGCGCACTGGCGGCCAAGACGGTCTGGAACATCAACATCTTTGGCCCGCCTCGAGCCGTGACCAAGGGCATCGAGTACCTCAAGGCCAAGATGGAGGCGGCCAGCAACGGCCAGTTCGAGATGAACCTGCAGTACGGCAGCGTGCTGGGGCCGGAAAAGCAGACGCCGGACGGCATCAAGATCGGGGCCTTCGAAGGCGGCCAGATGTGCGTGGGCTACTACCCGAACAAGTTCCCTCTGCTGTCGGTGATGGAGCTGCCGTTCCTGGCGCCGCGCGATATCCATGAGAACGCCAAGGTGTACGCGGACATCCTGCGCTACCCGCCCATCGTGAAGGAGATGCACGACCGCTGGAACGTCAAGTACCTGGCGCCGGTGCTGCTGCCGCCCTATGAGTTCATGGGCAACAAGCGCATCTCGTCGACGGAGGATATGAAGGGCGTGAAGATGCGCATCTCGGGCCTGAACGCCGAGGCGCTGCAGGTGTTCGGCGCCGTACCGACCATGGTCACCGCGCCGGAGGGGTACCAGGCGCTGGATCGCGGCACGATCGACAGTTTCGGCTTCCCGTGGACCTATGCCTTCGGCGCCTACAAGCTCTACGAGGTTTCCAAGTACGCGACCGACGGTATCGGCATGAGCGGCTTCATGTGCTTCCAGGGCGTGAGCCAGGATGCCTACGACAAGCTGCCGGACAACCTGAAGAAGGTGATCGACGACAGCCAGCAGGGGGCAACCGATGCGTTGATCGAGGCCTACGCGGCGGCGGACAAGAAGTGGCTGCCGATCTTCAAGCAGAAGCTGGAGGTGGTGCCCTTCCCGCCCGCCGAGCGTGCCAAGCTGGCGCAAGGCGCCGGGAAGTTCTGGAATGCCTGGGCCAAGGAGCAGGACGACGCAGGGCGGCCCGGCACACAAGTGCTGAACTACGTGAAGCAAGAAGTGGCGAAGTACTCAAAGTAGCGCATTTGCAGCGCACCCAGCGGGGATCGCCGGAGCCATGTTTCAGTTCCTCGGCATTATTGTGGTGATGGGGGTGGCAGCCGTCCTGCTGCTGCCCTTCGCACGGGCCATCGAACCGGTGCTGAGCCGGGTCGAGCAGGCGCTCACCATCGCCGCCACGGGCATCATCATCTTCGTGATGCTGTTCGTGTGTGCCGAGGTATTCATGCGCTACGTCTTCAACTCGCCAATTCCGGGTCACCTGGAAGGCAGCGAGTTGCTAATGCCGGTGATCGTGTTCTTTGCCTTGTCCTATACGCAGTCGGTGCATGGTCACGTCGGCATGACCATGGTCGTGGATTCCCTGAGCGAGGCCAACCGGCGCCGTCTTGAGTCCGTCACCATCGCGCTGTCGATGTTCATCTTCGCGGTGCTGACGTATTTCAGCGCGGCCCAGGCCTATCGCTCGTACATCTTCGACGACGTGACCATGACACCGCCGTATTTCAAGATCTGGCCGTCAGCAGCCGCGGTGCCGCTCGGCTTTTTCCTGTGCACGCTGCGCATGTACCTGCAGGTGCTCAAGCGCCTCTATCCCACGCGTTTCTGGTTCCCGGACAAGCGCCCCCCCGGCGCCGTTCACGACTGATCGCCGGCCTGCCGGGGCGGCGGGGGCCACAGCCGCTGCCGGCACCTTCCCATCCGAGCCCTCCCCCATGGAACCTGTCGTCATCGGTCTGCTGTCCATGCTGGTGCTGCTGATGCTGCTGCTATCCGGCATGCGCATCGCCTTTGCCACGGCCCTGTGCGGCTTCCTGGGCCTGTGGATCCTGCGGGGCTACACGCCCGCGGCCGGTCTGGCCGGGCTGATTCCGGAAGGGCACCTGGCGAATTACACCCTGCTCGTGCTGCCGCTCTTCATCATGATGGGCTACTTCGCCTACTACGCCGGCATCACGCGCGACCTGTATTTCACCGCACGCCAGTGGCTGGGGCACTACCCGGGGGGGCTGGCGCTGGCCACCATCATCGGCTGCGCCGGCTTTGCCGCGGCCTGTGGTGCCAGCACGGCCTCGGCGGCCGTGATGGGCAAGGTGGCCCTGCCCGAGCTGCAAAAATACGGCTACGACGACAAGGTCTCCACGGGCTGCATCGCCGCCGGCGGCACCATGGCCAC
>DATLWN010000086.1:0-4312 GCA_035576305.1 Mariprofundaceae bacterium | reverse complement strand
GCCTGCGGCCAGCCGGTGGCCAAGCACGGCAACCGGGCCGTGTCCTCCCGCTCCGGCAGCGCCGACGTGCTCGAGGCGCTCGGCGTGCGCCTGGACATCCCGCCTGCCAAGGTGGCGGACTGCATTGATGCGGTCGGCATCGGCTTCCTGTTCGCCCCCGGCCACCACCCGGCGATGAAGCATGCCGCCGCCCCCCGCCGCGAGCTGGGCGTGCGCTCCATCTTCAACCTGCTCGGGCCGCTGACCAACCCGGCCGGGGCCGAGTTCCAGGTACTGGGCGTCTACGATGCGGGCAAGCTGGAGCTGATCGCCGGTGCCCTGAGCCGCCTCGGCACCGCACGGGCACTGGTCGTGCACGGACGCGACGGCATGGACGAGATCACCACCACGGGCATCACCGATGCCGTGCTGGTGGAGGATGGCGAGGCGCCGCGCCGCTTCGAGATCGATCCGGCGGCCTTCGGCATCCCGTATGCCGTGCCCGAGGCGCTGGCGGGCGGCGATGCCGCGGAAAACGCATCCATCCTCAGGCATATCTTCGCCGGCATGGCCGGTGCCGGCCGCGACATCGTGCTGCTGAACACCGCCGCTGCGCTGTGGATCACCGGCAAGGCCGGCGGCATCCCGGAGGGTCTGGCCATGGCCGCCGGGGCCATCGATGCCGGCAAGGCGGCGGACACGCTGGCACGGCTCGTCGACTTCACCCAGACCGCCGCTGACGCATGAGCACCATCCTCGACACCATTGTCGACTACAAGCGGCAATGGGTGCGGGAACGCAAGTCCCGCGTCCCCGAATCGGCGCTGCTGGAGCAGGCGCGCGGCTATGCCCCCCGCCCCTTCGCATCCGCCATGGTGGAAAGGATCGTCCGCCGCGAAAACGCCGTGATCGCCGAGGTCAAGAAGGCCTCGCCGTCGAAGGGCGTGATCCGCGAGGATTTCGACCCCGTGGCCATCGCCCGCGCCTATGCGGCACACGGCGCCACCTGCCTGTCGGTGCTGACCGACGAACGTTTCTTCCAGGGATGCGATCGGTATCTGGCCGACATCCGCAGCCGAGTGGCGCTGCCCATTTTGCGCAAGGATTTCATGCTCGATCCGTACCAGGTGCTGGAGGCACGCGCCATGGGCGCGGATGCCATCCTGGTCATCCTGGCCATGGTCGACGATACGCTGGCTGCCGAGCTGTGTGCCGCCGCGCGCGAGCAGGGGCTGTCGATCCTGCCCGAGGTGCACAACCGTGAGGAACTGGAAAGGGCGCTGTCCCTGGACACCGAGCTCGTCGGCATCAACAACCGCGATCTGCGCACCTTCGACACGACGCTGGACACGACGATCGATCTGCTGCCGCACATCCCGGCCGGCCGGTACGTCGTCACCGAATCCGGTATCCACGGGCCGGCGGACGTGGCACGCATGAACCGCGCCGGCATCCACGGCTTCCTGGTCGGCGAGTCATTGATGCGGGCACCGGACCCGGGCGAGGCGCTGGAGCAGCTGCTGGCCACCCCTTCCTGAAACAGCCGGCTACCGCGGGGGCTCCCCGCGGTAGACCGAACGGCCGGGCTGCTTACATCAAGGCCTCGAGCTGGAGTTTCGTGGTCCGGATCGTCTGGGTGCCGGCACCCAGCAGCGTGTTGGTCGGGTAGTTCGCATCGAGCTTCCTCTCGCTGTAGACGAGCTTCAGCTCGGCGTTCTGGTACAGCTCATAGGTCACTCCGGCATTCCATATGCGGTTCTTGCTGCTGGCGGCAGCGGCCGGCTTGTATGTCGTCTCGCCATACCCGGCACCCAGAATCAGGAAATCGAGCGTCTTGACGACGGCACGGATCGACCAGCCGTCGGTCTTGTCCCCGGAGGCCGCCGTCGTGCCGCTGCCCGGGACGAACTGGCCGGTTGCGGTATCGAACACCAGCGGATCGGCGCCGTAAATATTGTAGGTGACATTGGCCTTGGCACGGGTATGCGCATAGTCCGCGAACACCCCGACCAGGGTCTCTTCGCCGATCTCGCCCTGGGCCTGGGCATCGATGAACCACATGTCGGCACCGGCCACCTTCACGCCGCCTGGACCGGCCGCACCGGCGGTGCCGTTCAGCAGGCCGCCGCCGATCATCGTGTCCCAGCCCCTGACCTCTGGCGTCACCATGGCACGAACGCCCGGGATCATCGCGAAGCCGACATTGGTCGCACCCAGCGACGAGACATCCGGCGACACGCCGCTCAGGCTGATCAACCACAGGTCGTTGCCCGCCCACAGGGTGGCCCCCTGCGTGCTGAAGTCGACCATGCCGATGTTTTCCACCGCGGACACCTCACCGCCATTCGACACGGCGGCATGCTGGCCGAATACGTTGGATGCCTCGAGACCGGCCGTCCATCCGAAGCGGGTGTTGAACACGTTCAGGCCCGCCGAGAATCCGCCGAGATCGAATGAGGACAGCACCTGCCAGTTGTCCACCGCCTGGCCATTGGCGGCGCCGGCGCCACCGGCAAACTCGCCGTAGGCGCCGACGTGCCTGCCGACGCGGCCGGCGATCAGCAACGGGGCTGCCGCCGGCAGGCTCCACGTACCATTCTTGTAGCCCGGGGCCGCAGCGGCCACACCGGTCTGCTTGGTATCGGTATAGTCGGCGCTCAGCAGCAGGCTGGCGTTCAGCACAGCCGGGATGGACAGGTTGTCATCCTCGATCAGCGCCTGCTCCCCCACATCCGTGAAGGCGCCGCGCTTGAAGGCCCGGCCGGTGGCGTTCAGGGCCGGAAAGGACTGGAAATGACAATGCAGGCAGGCCGTACCCGTCTGGCGCGAAAACGCCGGAATGGCCTGGGCCGTACCCGGTGCCACGGCGATGGCAGACACCACGGCAACCGCAAAGGCGGCAGCAGAAAGAACGACTCGTTTCATGTGATCAACTCCTCCCCAGGAAATCGAACCCGATGCCTCCGACAGAATCGCCTTACCTCGACGGTGTGCAAAATACCCCTTGCATCGAAGCCAGTGCGCTTGACGCTGAAGGCATGACAGGTTCCAGAAATGGATGGATGAAAAATGCCGGAGAGAGCCCTTCGCGTCAATTCGCAGGGTTCCGGCAATTTTGCTGATTGATGAGTTGTCGTTACGGGTGACGGGGCCCGACAAGGCTTCGGATGAAGCTCTTTCCGACCGTAGCCTTCAGAATAACGGTGAGATAGGCCTTACTGGGAAGCCGGAGGCGTTGCCGTTGATGCCCCGGTGGCCGGAACCGCCGGTGCCTGGGCCGCAGCGCGGCGGGAGAGCTGGTCCTCCACGGCGCTGAACAGATCGTTGGAGGCCTTGTACTTGACCTGCTTGTTCACCCAGTGCCGGTTCTCGAACACCTGGCCGAGCATGCGGATCTCCAGCTGCGTCTTGACGCCAGCCGGCGTGGTCAGGCGCAGCACGCGCACCACGAAACGATAGCGTTCGAGGTCGGGCCCGCCGGCACCGAACATGTTGACCATCGGCGTGAACAGGTTCGGGTTGCTGGCATCCTTGCGCACCCAGTCGGTGGTGATGGTGCCGCTCGGGGAATCCACGCTCATCACCGGCGTGTTCAGCGCCGTCATGGCATCGACCACCGACGAGAACACCGTGGCCACATCCTGGTTGTACACGCGCGTATCCAGGGCCACGGCCGTGCCGGCCACATTGGCGTCGTCCCTTTTCGCAGCTTGCTGCACCTGGGCCGGCTGGTCGCTGGCCACCTTGTCCGGTATCGGCACCGACACCTGGCCCCTGAGATCGGGTGGCACCACCAGCGGCTGCTGCGACGGCGCTGCTGCCGCCTGGTCGGCCGTATCGGGCTTGGCACCTTCCTTCTCGCTCCAGAACAGCTTGGGCATGTCGGAACAGGCGGCCAGGGCCAGGGTGGAAAGGATCAGGATCAGGGAAAGGGCGGTGCGATTCATGGGGGTGCATTCCAGCGTCAACGGCCTTTCCGGTCAACTAAAGAAATCTTCATGATCGGGCAAAAAAAGAGGGGAGCCTTGCGGCTCCCCTCCGTACATCCCGAAGGATCGGACCTTACATCAGAGCATCGAGCTCGAACGTGGTGGTCTTGATCTTCTGGTTGCCGCCAGCAGCCGGAGCCGTGTACAGGCCATAGTTAGCCTCGATCTTCTGATCTTCGTACATCAGCTTCAGGTTGACGTTCTGGTACAGCTCGTACTGGCCACCGACCTGCCAGATCTTGTTCTTATAGTCCAAGCCGCCCACCGTAACATTGGGGCTAACCTTGGTCTCGCCATAGCCTGCCTCGAACACCCACTGCGGGATCGGCTTGACAGTGGCACGG
>DATLWN010000085.1:0-10528 GCA_035576305.1 Mariprofundaceae bacterium | reverse complement strand
TGTACAACGGCGCCGACCTGCTGGATCCGGCCGGCAAGCACATGGCCGAGGTCGGACAGGAGTTCGGCTCCACGACCGGGCGGCCGCGCCGCACCGGCTGGTTCGATGCCGTCGTGGTGAGGCATGCGGTGCGCATCAGCGGCGTCACGGGCCTGGCCATCACCAAGCTCGATGTGCTCGACAAGATGCCGGCGGTGAAGCTGTGCATCGGATACGAGCTCAACGGCTCGCGCGTGGAATCCATTCCCGCCGATGCCAGGGTGCTCGAATCCTGCAAGCCGATCTACGAGACCCTGCCCGGCTGGAACGAGTCGACGTTCGGCCTGACCGATTTCTCGGACCTGCCGGAAAACGCCCAGGCACTGCTGCAGCGCATCGAGGAGGTCTGCGAGTGTCCGGTCAAGATGCTGTCCACCGGACCGGACCGGGAGCATATCTGCCGCCTTTAGGGCGGGGCTAGGGTGACGAGCGGCTGCGGTGGAACAGGATGCCCAATGCAGCGATGGTGGCGAAACTGCCGCCGGCGATGAAGGTGGCTGCGGGGCCGAGCCGGTCCCACAATAGCCCGGCCAGGGCGCTCGCCAGCAGCAGGGCCACGCCGTTGATCAGGTTGAACAGGCCGAAGGCGGTGCCGCGCAGCTCGCCGGGCGCGCTGTCGGCCACCAGTTTGGAAAACAGGCCCTGCGTCACGCCCATGTGCAGTCCCCACAGGCCCACGCCGGCAAAGACGGCCAACGGTGTGCCCGCCATTGCCAATACCAGGTCGGCCAGGATCAGCATGGCCAGACCCGCCAGCAACAGGGTGCGCCGGCGCAGGCGGTCGGCGGCCAGCCCGGCCGGATAGGACACCGCCGCGTACACCACGTTCATGATCACCATCACCACCGGCACATAGGCCATAGGCAGATGCACGCTCTGGGCGCGCAGGATCAGGAAGGCCTCGCTGAAACGGGCCATCGTGAACACCGCCCCGAGCAGGACCACGAGCCAGAAGTCCAGGCCGAGGCGCCGGGCATCGACCAGGCGGATGGGCATGCCGCGTGCCGGGGCCGCCGTGGTGCGCTCGGGCTCGTGCACGGCGAAGATCAGCAGCAGGACGGCGGCGACGGCGGGAACGACCCCGATCCACAGGACCGATGTGATGCTGTCGGCCAGCAGCATCATGCCCAGCAGCGCCAACATGGGCCCGAGGAAGGCACCGACCGAATCCAGGGCCTGACGCAGGCCGTAGGCGGCACCGCGCAGTTGCGCCGGCACCATGTCCGCGACCAGGGCATCGCGCGGCGCCGTGCGGATGCCCTTGCCGACCCGGTCGGCGAAGCGTGCGCCGAAGACCCAGCCGATGCTGGTCGCCAGCGGGAAGATCGGCTTGGTCAGTGTCGACAGCCCGTAGCCGAGCACGACCAGCGCCTTGCGCTTTCCCAGCCAGTCGCTGAACACGCCCGAGAAGATGCGGGTGATGGCGGCGGTGGCCTCGGCCACGCCCTCGATGATGCCGATCGTGGCCATGCTGGCGCCCAGCACGGAGGCCATGAATACGGGCAGCAGGCTGTGGATCAGTTCGGAGGAGGTGTCCATGCACAGGGACACGAGTCCCAGGGCCCAGATGCCGGAAGGCAGGGAACCTCGGGCTTCGGGGACCGCTGCCCCTGTCTGCGCTGGCTGGCCGTTCATGCGATGCCGCATGGATAACGCATGTGGCCCGCGGGTTCAATGCCTTTGTATGGCAGCGGGGATGCGGATGTCAGCGACGCGCTTCCGGTGCGATCGGGGCGGCGACGAGTGCCAGGGTGGGGACCGCGAACGGCGTCATCACCTCTTCGTACGTGATTTGCCAGCGAGTGGGGTCGATGCATGCGGCGGGATGGAAGGGGCGGCAGCCCCCGACCAGCACGGGGGACAGGCGGTACAGAGCGCTCCACAAGCCGCTCACCATCCTGGAAGGCCATGTCACGCCATCGGTCAGGCATGCCAGGCACAGAAGCCCCGACGGCTTGAGCACCCGGTGCGCCTGTTCGATGAATCGACGCGCATCCGCCTCATCCAGCAGGTCGAGCACATAGGTGGCAATGACCCGATCGACGGCATGATCCGGCATCGGGATATGGATCGAGCCGTCTGTCTGTTCCACCTTTGCCCTGGCACCGAACGGGGCCAGGCGTCGGCGTGCGATGTCCACCATCACGGGGCTCAGATCGATGCCGAGATACGAGGCTGCCGGCGGCAGATGCCGGCGCAGCAGGCGTTCGGCGAAGCGCCCCGTGCCGCATCCGAATTCGAATACCTGTTCGCATGCCCCGAAGTCCGCATGCTCGATCAGTTTCTCCAGGGCCGGATCCTCGTAGAAGGATTGGGTATCCAGCTTCTTGCCGAGCCAGTCGTAATAGGCCCTGAGCCTGGTGTGCGGCAGGGGCATGGCCGGGCTATTCGTCGTCGCGCGCGGTGGTCACGGAGATCTCACCCGCATCGTTGATGGAAACGTCCAACTGGATGGGCCGGCAGCAAATCAGGCAATCCTCGACATAGGCCTGCCGCGGCGACGTCGTGTCCACGGTGATATCGATGTGTTCGCCGCAATAGGGGCAGCGGATGGCGGTCGTTTCCAGTGCGTTCATCCCTTGGATCATAGTCGATGTGGCCATGGTTTTTGTTATACTCGATCGCATGTGGTGCATCGGGATGCAGGCATGATGGGCGGATTTGATTTTGCGGCCGGTCCGCACATCCATTTCGGTGCCGGGCGGCGTGCCGGGCTGCCGGACATCCTGCGCGGCTTCGGAACGCGCGTGCTGCTGGTGACCGGGGCGTATTCCTTCGATGGTTCGCCCATGTGCCGTGCCCTGCTGGAGGATCTGCAGCAGGGGTTCGAACTGCAGCGATTGCGCGTTGACGGCGAGCCGTCGCCATCGCTGGTGGACGAGGCGGTGGCCGGATACCGGGGCTTTGGCGCGGATGTCGTGGTGGCCATCGGTGGTGGCAGCACCGTGGATGCGGCGAAGGCCGTCGCCGGGCTGTTGCCGCTCGGGCATTCCGTGCTCGAGTACCTGGAGGGCGTCGGCCGTGGCCGAGCCTATCATGGTCCCGCGACACCCTTCGTGGCCTTGCCCACCACGGCGGGAACGGGTGGGGAAACGAGCAAGAACGCCGTACTTTCCGAGCCGGGCGAGGGGGGGTTCAAGAAGTCCTTCCGCCACGAGTTGCTGGTGGCGCGGCATATCATCCTCGACCCGGAGCTGACGCTGTCCTGCCCGCCGGACATCACCGCCGCCTGCGGCATGGATGCCCTCACACAGCTGCTCGAATCCTATGTTTCCACCGGTGCCAATCCGATGACCGATGCCCTGGCGGCGAGCGGTATGTCCATGGTCCGGGACGGCCTGTTGCGTGCGGTGCGGGATGGCGATGATCTCGAGGCGCGGAGCGGCATGCTTTATGCGTCAGCGATGTCCGGGCTGACCCTGGCCAATGCCGGCCTCGGTTCGGTGCACGGCCTCGCGTCGCCGCTCGGCGCCTTTTTCCCGATCCCGCACGGCGTGGTGTGCGGAACCCTGGTGCACGAGGCCACCCGGATGAACATCGCCTGCATGCAGGAGCGGGAATCCGGCAATCCGGCCCTGCTCAAGTACGCCGAGGCCGGGCGCATCCTGCTGCGCAATCCCGATCTGGACGATGAGGAGGCGAGGCGGGCACTGCTGGATCTTCTGGAGGATTGGACGGATCGGTTGGCCATGCCGCGCCTTTCGTCCTATGGCATCTCGGCCGCGGATATCCCGCGCATCGTGGCCGGCAGCCGCGGCAACAGCATGCAAACCAATCCGATCCACCTGGAGGATGGGGATCTGTCCGAACTCGTAAAACGACGCCTGTAGGCTCCCCAAAACCCGCGAATGCGATAGGATACGCCCATGCACGATGACGATGGCGAACAGGCATACCAGGTCGCGGCCGAGCAGGCCGTCGATCTGGGGAACAAGCTGGCCGAATCCGATCCGGATGCCGATCTGTGGGATATCGCGGACGGCATCCTGGCCGGCGCCGTGCAGTACTGGCTGTATTCCCGGCAACCCTGTGATGATGCCCGCTGCGAGGATTGTGCCGCCATGCGCACGGCGGAGTCGCGGATGGCGGCGTTACGGCAGCTGGTGGAACAGACCGCAAACGAGAGCGAATACTACCATTCCCCGCACGATGTGAACGCCGGCCGCGCCTAGGTTCAGGGCTGCGGGCTATCCTCGGCCGCGGGTTCGCGGCGCCTGACCAGTTCCGGCCAGGCATCCCTAAGGTATTCATAGCCGGACCACAGGGTCAGCAGCACGGCGATCCACAGCAGAATCAGGCCGACCTCCTGCATGGAAAGGCCGGCGATCGGGATGTGCAGCAGCAGCAGCGTGATCGCCATCATCTGTACGGCGGTCTTCCATTTGGCGACGATCGACACATGCACGACCGAGGCATGCTGGGCCAGCCATTCGCGCAGGGCACCGATGGCGATCTCCCGGCCGATGATCACCAAGGCGAGAATGGCCGGTACCCGCGCCGCCTCGACCAGCCAGACCAGGGCCGCCGCCACGAGCAGCTTGTCCGCCACCGGATCCAGGAAACGGCCGAAGGGGGTGACCTCGTTGCGCTTGCGTGCCAGGTAACCGTCCAGCCAGTCCGTGAAGGCCGCCACGACGAACAGCAATGATGACAGGATGTTGCCGCCATTGCCGGGCAGGTAGCAGACAGCAATGAACAGCGGGATCACGATGACCCGCGCCATGGTCAGGCGGTTGGAAAGCGTCCATTGCATAACGGGCCGAATCTAGCGTGGATTCCCCGGGCAAGGTAGGGGAAAATGGTCCCGAACCCCGCCTGTATGGCGCTTGGAATGCTATCCACAGCATTTGTGGATAAATCGGTGGATAAATCGGAAAATCATGGCCGCCATATGCATGCGGCAGCGAGGCGCCCCAGATGCCTAAAATTTAGATTTTTTTCAATATCCCATCAAAATCAAATGGTTGTAATGTTTGGTTTATGTGAAGAAGCAAGGCATTGAAGAAAACATGAAAGGTTTTTCATCCTCGCCGATTGGCTTGAATAACACGTGAAATACAGTGATATGCCTCAGGCTGTGACGAGCTGGCGCACGGCCTCGTAGACGGCAATGGCGCAGGCCGATGACAGGTTGAGGGAACGAACCTCGGCATCGCTGCGCATCGGGATGCGCACCGGTTCCAGGTCGGCCAGGATCGAAGCGGGGAGGCCGCGGCTTTCCGGCCCGAATACCAAGGCGTCGCCGGCGGCAAATTGGACATCCCACAGGTGTCGTGTCCCCTTGGTGCTGAAGGCATACCAACGCCTGTTGCCCTGTAGCGTCGCCCTCAGGGTTTGCCAGTCCGGATAGTGCCGGATATCCAGATGCCCCCAGTAATCCAGGCCGGCACGCCTCAACTGCCTGTCCGAGATATCGAATCCTAGGGGATGCACCATGTGCAATACGCAGCCGGTGCATGCGCACAGACGGGCGATATTGCCGGTGTTGGGCGGAATCTCGGGCTGGTACAGGACGATGTGCAGGTCGATGGCGTCCATGGTTTCGCTCGCATGAAAAAGGCAGGGCGGATGGCCCTGCCTTCGGATATCGGGGGCAATCAGCTCAGGTGTTCGTCGATGAATTCCACCAGCTTGCCCTTGCTGACGGCGCCGACCTTGGTACCCTGGACATTGCCACCGCGGAACAGCATCAGGGTCGGGATACCCCGGACGCCGTATTTGCCGGGCGTGTTCGGGTTGTCGTCGATATTGATCTTGGCAATGATGATTTCGCCTTGCTTCTCCTCGGCGATTTCATCCAGAATCGGGGCGATCTGTTTGCACGGCCCGCACCACGGGGCCCAGAAATCGATCAAAACGGCTCCGGAGGCTTTCAGCACATCCTCTTCGAAGCTGTCGTCTGTGACATGGATAATGCGTTCAGATGCCATCGATGTCCCTCGTGGTTTCCAGAATGTACGCCTAAGTTAATCGGGAGGGGTAACAGCGTCAACCATGCGGCAGGAGCCCACTTTGCGATCCATTCTGCACCAGCGCATCATCCAGGCCGGCGGCTGGATTCCCTTTGACCGCTATATGCAGGCGGCCCTGTACGAACCCGGTCTCGGATACTACGAATCGGCGGATGTGTTCGGGGCCGAGGGCGACTTTGTGACCGGCGCCGATCTCGGCCCATGGCTGGCGAAGGGGTTTGCGGATCTGATCACCTGGGGCTGGCAGGCCCTGGGGCGGCCTTCCGAATGGACATTGATGGAGCAGGGCGGCGGCAGCGGGGCGCTGCTGTGCGGCGTATTGCAGGAGTTCGCGGCGCAGGGCATGCCGATGCCCGCCCGCATCGTGGCGGTCGAGGCCAGCGCCCGCATGCGCAAGCGCCAGGAGCAGGCCTATCGGGATGCCCGCATACCGGTGGAGCAGGCATCCGCATTGCCGGCGGTGGAGCCGGGCGAGGCCTGCATCCTGTTCTGCAACGAACTGCCGGATGCCTTTCCGGTGCGCTGCCTGGTCAAACGTGAAGAGGTGCTGTACGAACGCGGCGTGGGCTGGAGCGGTGAGGCGCCGGCCTGGGAGGTCGCCCCCGAGCCTTTGACGGACGGCCCCCGCATCGATCCCGCGCTGCAGCAGGCCTGGCCCGAAGGCTATGCCACCGAATGGAATCCCCGTCTCGATTCCTGGCAGCGCGATGTTGCGCGCGTCGTGCGGCGAGGCCTGGTGTTCTGCCTCGACTACGGATTCAGCCAGCAGGAGTATTATCGTCCGAACCGCATCGACGGCACCCTGATGGCCCACTACCGCCACCAGGCCAGTGGCGACGTTCTTGCCGATCCGGGGAGTCGCGACATCACCGCCCACGTCGATTTCACGTCCCTGGCGCACTGGGGCCGCATCCACGGATTGCAGAGCACCGGCTTCATGAGCCAGGGGGCCTGGCTGGCCCAGAGCCCGTCGGTCCAGACGCATATCGCCGCATTGGCGGGTTCGGCGGAGGCTGAGGCCATGAAACAGATGGCGCATGCCAAGAGGCTGTTGCTGCCTTCCGGCATGGGGGAACTCTTCAAATTATTGATCCAGCGCACAGATGGTGTCGGAAGCGATGCGACACTGCCCTCATTTCTCGGTCATTTTAACCGGTTGAGGGATATCGTGCCTGATGCAGCATCGGCTTGACATAATGGGGAGAGAGCCAACAATCTCTGAGCATATGCAATGTCCTTCATGCGGTATCCAGAATCCGGGGCATTCGAGTTTTTGCGTCAACTGCGGCGCGGCCATTTTCGGGGATGAAAACAAGCCCCATCTGGGCCACTACCGGTTGGAGTCCAAACTCGGAGAAGGCGGGATGGGCGTGGTCTACCGCGCCATCGACGAAAAGCTGAGCCGGGAAGTGGCGATCAAGGTTCTGCATCCGCATCTGCTCAAGCACGAGAACCTGAAGGAACGCTTCCGCCGGGAAGCCCGCATGCACGCCAAGATCATCCATCCGAACATCGTCACGCTGCTGTCCCTGTACGAGGACGGGGACCACATGGCGCTGGTCATGGAGATGATCCATGGCAAGAATCTCAAGGAATACCTGCGCGAGCATCCGAAGCCGGACCTGACCGATGTCGTGCGCATCTCCGAGGCCGTTCTTTCCGGCCTGGATGCCGCGCACCGGCAGGGCATGGTGCACCGCGACCTGAAGCCCGCCAACGTGATGCTGGCGACCAACGGCGACATCAAGCTGATGGATTTCGGGCTGGCCAAGCCCAAGCACGGGGACGATGACCTGACGCAGAGCGGCGCCACGGTCGGGTCGTTCCGCTACATGGCCCCCGAACAGATCCTGAACCAGCCTGTCGATGTCCGCACCGATCTGTACGCATTCGGCATCCTGCTGTACCAGATGCTGACCGGGAAACTGCCGTTCGATTCGACGTCCAGCGGCGGCGAGTTCGAGATCATGGAGAAGCAGGTCCGCCACGATCCCGTTCCGCCGAACGAGATCAACCCGCTGCTTCCCTCCGAGCTGTCGGATCTGGTCATCAGGATGCTGGCCAAGGACAAGGAAAGCCGGCCCGGGAACTGCGAGGTCGTGCAGCGAAAGCTTCTGGAGATCCTGCAGCAGGCCGAACGGCTGCGCAGCCATAGTTCGCAGATCATCAATCGTCCCAACATCAAGCCGGAACAGAGCAGCAGGGAGATTGCCCGCGGCCTGATCCGGGCCTGGAGCCGGCAGTTTGCGCGCATGCTGGTCAATGCGGCATGGCAGGCGCGCCTGTGGCTTTGGGAAAAGCCATCCACCTATCTCAGGGCCGAGCTGAGCACGCGATGGGAAAAAATGGCATTGCCGGCAAGCATATCCGCCAAGATGCAGCGCCTGGCATTGCCGGCAAGAATATCCGCGGGCATGCAGCGCCTGACGGCCCTCAAATGGCAGGGGCCGGTGGTATGGGTGGGCGTGGGTGTTGCGCTGTTTGTGCTCGGCTGGGTCCTGGTCAGCGTGATCCGTGTGGCGGAACGTCCGGTCGAACAGGCCCCGGTCGCGTCCTCCGCGGGCACGTCGCAGCAAAAGAGCGCCAAACCGGAAGCCACCGTGGCCCCATCCCCGAAAAAACAGGCCCCGGCCTCTGTGGCGGAGACCAAGAAGGCCGAGCCGGCACCGGCTGCGGCAGGGACGAAGAAGCTTGCCGAAGCGGCGCCTGAAAAGGCTCGGCCCAAGCGCAAGGCGGAAGCACGGCACAAGACCGTGAGGAAACGCGAACCGGCTCCCCGGCATTCCGTCGCCTCCGCCGACAGCAGGGAATCAATCACCTACAAGGTTTCCTACAAGGTGACGAACAGCGAGGCGGATCGCATCAGTCCCCATGCGCCCAACGAGTTCCGGGGCGGCAGCCGCCTGTATTTCGAGTCGTTGAAGGACAACAGGACCGATCGCTTCCGCAGCTACAAGAAGGGCTGGATCCGCCTGTATTTCGATCAGGCGGTGCATCTGTCCGCGATCAATATTCACAAGATCAGCGCCGGTTCGGGCGATTTCACCGGCGGTGAGATCGAACTGGCGGTCCAGGATACGCGCGGGCACTGGACCGTGCTTCTGCGCCGCAAGGGCAAGGACATCGACGCCCCGCTGCTGATCCATGGCTCCACGTCGGCCATGGCAGATGTGAAGGGGGTGCGTCTGCGCTTTACCTCTCCCGAACCGCTGACCGTGGGTCCCATCGATCTGTTGCCCTAAGTGACCGGCCTGCTTGTCGAATCCGGTGTCGCGGAACGGCTTCTGCCGGGCGGGGAGGCCACTGTCCGGACCCCGTCCGGCATCTGCCTTGTGCCCAATGCCGTGCCGGGGGATCGCCTGGATATCCAGATCGAGGACCGACGGCGCGGGGCCTGCCGCGGGCGCGTCCAGTACCTAAAAACACCCTCCGGGGAGCGCATCGCCGAGCCTGCCTGTCCGGTGGCCTGCGCATGCGGTGGCTGCGCGCTGCAGTTCGTACGCCGTGAATATCAGGCTCAAACCAAGAACGGCTGGGTCAGCGATGCCCTCGCGCCGCACCTTTCCGCCCGGACCAATTTCCGGGGCATTACCGCCGCCGATGTCGTTGCCGGCAGCCGCAGGCGTATCCGCTGGTGGCAGGGCGGGGATGGGCAGGATGCGTACTGGGGGCTGCACGGCCGTGCCAGCCATGATGTGGTGCGGCATGACGATTGCATGGCCGTCACGCCGAATATCCGGTTGTTGCACGGCCATCTGGCGGCGATGTCCTTGCCGGGTGTCGAATCCGTGCAGGTGACTGAACTGGCGGACGGCATGCATATGGTCCTGGAGGGCGAGGGTCGGGATGCACATCCCGCAGTGCCGGCCGTGATCGCGGACCTTCCGGTCCAGGGCTGGTTCCGTTCGGGGACGAAGGTGACGCCCCTGAGCCGGCCCGCGCACAGGATGCACGATCGGCTGCCGGCGGGCGACGGATGGATCGATCTGGCTGTCGGTCCGGAGGACTTCATCCAGGCCAGCCGGGCCGGCAACGAGGCGATGATCCGCCAGGTGCAGGCATGGAGCAGCGGCGCCGGGAGGGTGGCGGACATGTTCTCCGGCTTCGGCAACCTGTCGCTGCCGCTGGCTGCGGCCATTGGGTCCACCGTGATCGGGGCGGAGGTGCGTGCGGCCAGCGTGATGGCAGCCAACCATTCGGCGCGCGATCTGGGGCTGGATGCCCGGTATGTGCAGGCGGATCTGTTCGGCAATTTCGACCTTTCGCCGTTCGCGGGGATGGATGTCCTGATCCTCGATCCGCCGCGCAAGGGTGCGAGGAGGATATGCAAGGCCCTGCCGATCCTGCTGCCCCGGCAGATCATCCTGATTTCGTGCGATATCGCATCCGGGGCGCGGGATGCCGAGATGATCGCCCGGCAGGGATATCGCCTCGAGGCGGTGCGGGTGCTGGACATGTTTCCGTATGCCGGCCATGTCGAGGCCATGAGCCTGTGGCGGCTGTGATGCGCCTGTGGC
>DATLWN010000084.1:0-17576 GCA_035576305.1 Mariprofundaceae bacterium | reverse complement strand
CCTCGATCTCGGCATGCGGGCCGCCGGGATAGGCATGCCAGCCCTCTCCGACCTTGACGCCGTCCCTGACCACGACGGCACCGACGCGCGGATTGGGGTGCGTGGTGCCGATGCCGCGCCGCGCCAGCGCCAGCGCCCGACGCATCCAGCGCGCATCCTCATCCGTCCGGGAATCCTTTCGCTCAACCATGCCCGGAAGATGGCATAGCATGGGCAAAAGGCAAAGCGCTTGCATCGCCGTGTCATCCTGCCCAATCATCCGCTGATGAACGGCCCTGCGCTGCACTGCGACCCCGTCCACGCCATCGGCGACGTTCCGGCCCGTGAATGGGATGTGCTGGCCGCCGGCCAGCCCTTCCTGCGCCATGCCTTCCTGCATGCGCTGGAGGCCAGCGGCTGCGTGGCGGCGGCGACCGGCTGGACACCGATGCATCTCGTCTGCCGGCACGGCAACGCGGTCGTCGGCGCCCTGCCGCTGTATCTGAAGTCGCACAGCTTCGGGGAGTTCGTGTTCGACTGGGCCTGGGCCGAGGCCTATGCCCGCGCCGGCATCGACTACTATCCGAAGCTGGTCTCAGCCGTGCCCTATACGCCGGCCACCGGCCCGCGTTTGCTGGTCCATCCCGATGCGGATGCCGATGCCGTTTCCGGGCAGCTGATCTCGGCGGCCATCCGCCTGTGCGAGACCCTGGGGGTCTCCTCGCTGCACGTGCTTTTCCCGACCCCAGAGGAGACGGAGCGCTGGCGGCAGGCCGGGCTGCTGCAGCGCCACGACTGCCAGTTCCATTGGCACAATAACGGATACAGGGACTTCGACGACTTCCTGGCCGGCTTTTCCGCCAAGCGCCGCAAGGAGGCCCGGCGTGAACGGCGCATCGCCCGCGAACAGGTCGCCATCCGCATGCTGAGCGGGGACGAGACCACGCCGGCGCACTGGAATGCCATGTTCGCGCTGTACCGACGGCATATGCACTACAAGGGCAGCCCGGTCTACCTGAACCGGGAATGCTTTCAGATGTGGGCATCGGGTATGGCCGACGCCTTCCGCCTGTGCCTGGCCGAGCGCGATGGGCGCGTCATCGCCGGTGCCCTGCTGGTGCAGGGGGCGGACACCCTGTACGGCCGCTACTGGGGCAGCTTCGAGGAGCTGCCCTGCCTGCATTTCGAGCTGTGCTATTACGCGCCGATCGAGTACTGCATCACCCATCGGCTGGCCCGCTTCGAGGCGGGCGCCCAAGGCGAACACAAGCTCGGGCGCGGCCTGGCACCGGTGACCACGCAAAGCGTGCACTGGATCGCCCACCCGGTCTTCCGCCGCGCCATCGGCGATTATCTCGAGCGCGAGCGCCAGGGCATCGAGCACTACAT
Organism: Mariprofundaceae bacterium; assembly: GCA_035576305.1. GTDB lineage: Bacteria > Pseudomonadota > Zetaproteobacteria > Mariprofundales > Mariprofundaceae > DATLWN01. Next base: position 16,208 of record DATLWN010000084.1, on the reverse strand, counting down.
GCACGAGGCCGAACGGTTGACGCCATTCCGCCGGGGCGGCTGATCCGGGGCTGGCCGCCCGCATCGCCAGCCATTATCTTCGCCTCATGCTGATCGTCATCTCCCCGGCCAAGAAAATGGACATGGAGGCAGGCCGCACCGTCGCCGGCATCACGCAGCCGGAGCTGCTTGATGAAGCCGGGATGCTGGCCGGGATCATGCGCGGCAAGGACAGCTTCGAACTGGCCGAGCTGATGGGTATCAGCATGAAGCTGGCCGACATGAACGCCGCGCGCTTCCGCGCCTTTTCCGCCCCGTTCACGCCGGACAACGCCCGTGCCGCCCTGCTGGCCTTCCGCGGCGATGTCTACCGCGGCCTGGACGCCGACTCGCTGGATGCCGAATCCCTCGCCTTCGCCCAGCGTCACCTGCGCATCCTCTCAGGCCTGTACGGTGTGCTCAGACCCCTGGACCTGATCCAGCCCTACCGCCTGGAGATGGGCACGAGGCTGGCCACGGAGCGCGGCAGGGATCTGTACGCCTTCTGGGGGGATGCCATCACCGGGGCGCTGAACCGGGCCCTGGCGGCACAGGGCGACGATGTGCTGGTGAACCTCGCCTCGAACGAATACTTCGCGGCCATCCGGCCGGACGGGCTTGCGGGCCGCATCGTCACGCCGGTGTTCAAGGAGCACAAGGGCGGGACCTACCGGATCATCGGCCTGTTCGCCAAGCGCGCCCGCGGCCTGATGACCCGCTTCATCATCGACGGGCGCCTGCAGGATGTCGAGGCACTCAAGGACTTCGATGCCGAGGGCTATGCCTTCAGCCCCTCGCTGTCGGAGGGCGACACCTGGGTGTTCACGCGCAGCAGCGGCGCCAGCTAGGCATCCGATGCCCCACCTGGTCCTGATCGACGGCCCCAACTATGTATTCCGCGCCTTCCACGCGGTGCGCCACCTGTCCAACTCCAGGGGCGAGCCGACCAATGCCGTGTTCGGCTACGTGCAGATGCTGCGTTCGGTGCTGGACAGGCTCAAGCCGACGCACGTGGCCGTGGCCTTCGATCCCAAGGACGGCAGCTTCCGCAACGCCATCTATCCAGAATACAAGGCCCACCGCCCTCCGATGCCGCAGGAGCTGGCCATGCAGTGGCCACGCATCTGGGAGATCACCCGCGCCTTCCGCTTCCCGCTGATCTGCCTGGACAATTACGAGGCGGACGACGTCATCACCACCCTGGCCCGGCGTGCCGCGGAGCAGGGCTGGGAGGTCACCATCGTCTCCTCCGACAAGGATCTGATGCAGCTCATCGGCGGCCACATCCACATGCTGGACACGATGAAGAACGTCACCTACGACGCGGCGGCCGTGCACGAGAAATGGGGTGTACCGCCCGAGCGCATCCGCGACCTGCTGGCGCTCGTCGGCGACAGCTCGGACAACATTCCCGGCGTACCCGGCATCGGTCCGAAGACCGCCGCCGAGCTGCTCGCCAGTTACCAGACGCTCGATGGTGTGCTCGACCACGCCGGCGAGATCAAGCAGCCCAAACGCCGCGAATCCCTGCTGACTCATGCCGATAAGGCGCGCCTGGCCTTTGAACTGGTCGGACTGTGCGACACGGTGCCGGTGACGGAGTCACTGGAGGATCTGGCCCTCGGCGAGCCCGACCGCGAGCGGCTGGCGGCGCTGTTCGGCGAGTTGGAGTTCCGGCGCCTGAGCGAGGAGTTCGGCGGCGATGCGCCGCCCCCGGCGGCAACACGGCCTTCATCCCCGCCGCTGCCGGCGCCGGCGACGCCGCTCTCGTCCGGATCGCGCACCGACCATGTGGTGGACGACGAGGACAAGCTCGCCGGGCTCGTGGCACGGCTGCAGAAGGCCGCGCTGATCGCCATCGACACCGAGACCACGTCGCTCAACACGCACGATGCCGAGATCGTCGGCCTGTCCTTCGCCGTCTCGCCGGGCGAGGCCTGGTACGTGCCGGTCGGCCACCGGGCCGCGGACATGCTGACCCCGGCCCCGAAGCAGCTGCCGCGCCAGACGGTGCTCGCGGCATTGAAACCGCTGCTCGAGGATGCGAGCAGGCCCAAGTGCGGCCACAACCTCAAATACGATACGCAGGTGCTGCGCCGCGCCGGCATCCGTCTGACCGGCATCCATGCCGATTCCATGCTGCTCGCCTATTGCCTGTATCCGGGCCGTTACCCGCCCAAGCTCGATCATGTGGCGGCGGAATACCTCGGCCACCGCTGCATCAGCTACGAGCAGGTGGCCGGCAAGGGGGCCAAGCAGATCAGTTTCGCGGAGGTGCCGCTGGAGGCGGCCGTGCCCTACGCCTGCGAGGATGCCGAGGTCGCCTTCCGCCTGACGGCACTGCTGCGCCAGAGGCTCAGCGACGAGGGGCGGCTGAACCGGCACGACGACATCGAGCTGCCGCTGTCGCACGTGCTGGCCGACATGGAATGGACCGGCACCAGGCTCGACCGCGCCATGCTGGCGCGGTTGTCCAACAACTTCGGCGAGCGCATCCGCGCCCTGGAGGCGCGCATCCATGCCGCGGCCGGGCAGGCCTTCAACATCCAGTCACCGAAGCAGTTGGGCGAGCTGCTGTACGAGACCCTGAACATTCCCGGCGGCAAGAAGACGAAGAGCGGCCAGTGGGCCACCGATCAGTCGGTGCTGGAGAAGCTGGCCGAGGAGCACGAGGTGCCGCGCCTGATCCTCGAGTCGCGCCAGCTGGCCAAGCTCAAGTCCACCTACACCGACGCCCTGCAGGCCCTGATCTATCCCGTGACGGGACGGGTGCACACCTCATACAACCAGGCCATCACCAGCACCGGCCGCCTGTCCTCGTCCGATCCCAACCTGCAGAACATCCCGATCCGCAGCGACGAGGGACGCGAGATCCGCAAGGCCTTCGTGGCCGAGGACGGGCATGTGCTGATATCGGCCGACTATTCGCAGATCGAGCTGCGATTGATGGCGCATTTCTCCGGCGATGCACAGCTCGCCACCGCCTTCGCGCGCGGCGAGGACATCCACGCCGCCACCGCCGCCGCCGTCAATCAGGTGCCGCTGGCGAACGTCACCGGCGAGATGCGCCGTCGCGCCAAGGCCGTGAACTTCGGCATCCTGTACGGCATGAGCGCCTTCGGACTGGCCCGGCAGCTGGGCATGGAGCGCGGCGAGGCCCAGATGTTCATCGACGCCTATTTCCGCCAGTACCCGGGGGTGCGGGCCTTCATGGACGCCACACTGGAGACGGCGCGCGCCCAGGGCTATGTCGAGACGCTGCTCGGCCACCGCGTCTACGTGCCCGACATCATGGCCAAGAACGGCATGAACCGGCAGTACGCCGAACGCACGGCCATCAATGCGCCGCTGCAGGGCTCGGCCGCCGACATCATCAAGGTGGCGATGATCCGCCTGCACGAACGCCTGGCGAAGGAACTGCCGGCAGCCGGGCTGATCCTGCAGGTGCATGACGAGCTGGTGGTGGAGGCGCCCGCAGACCAAGCGCTGCGGGCGACGGAGATCATCCGCCACGAGATGGAACAGGCCATGTCGCTGCATGTGCCGCTGACCGTGGATATCGGCACGGGCCCGAACTGGTTCGAGGCACATCGGCTCTAGCCACCCGGCGTGACGGCCGACGGCATGTGTGAGTACAGATCACAACTTGAATCCGCCATCCTGCGATAGCATGCTTGGCGGCACATGGCTTGCCATCGGCGGCTGTGGTGACCATTCTCCCGGATCGGCTTTCAGCCGCCAATAAAGGAGCGACGACGGCATGAGTCCGACAAACATCCCCTTGCTGATCGAAATCGGCGTCATCGGCCTGCTGGTCGTGCTGCTGGCCTTGGCGATATGGCTGGCCAGGCGTGAAAAGGGATCCCCCAAACGTGATCACATACCGCCGGTCTCCGGCGAGATATCCGGGCGCCAGATCCCGTCGCTGCTGACGCCGCCGGAACTCGCCTGCTTCAACACCCTGCATATGGTGGCCGGCAAGGAATACCACGTGATGGCCAAGGTTTCGCTGTCGGACATCGCCGTCGTCAAGCAGGGTGTGGACAAGGCCCTGATGGAACGGGTGTCGAAAAAGGGGCTGCGCGATGTCGATTTCATCCTGTGCAGCAAGGATACCCTGTCGGTGGCATGCGCCATCGAGCTTGGCGAATCGAGCGGCCATCGCGATTTCACGCTGGGCGATTTCCTGCACGAGCTGGGCATCCCCTATTTCCGCCTGCCGATGAAAACCTCCTACTCGATGCCGGAGATCCGCGGCATCCTCGAGCCTTTCATGAAGGAGCGGGCACCGACCCCCGACGAGATGGTGGCGACCGTATCGATGGAGGCCTTCCGCTCCTGCAAGACCTGCAAGAGCCGCATGGTGCTCAAACGCGCCAAGTCAGGAAAATACAAGGGTGTGCTGTTCTGGGTCTGCAGCCGCTATCCCGAATGCAAGACCATTGAATTGTTCACGCGCTAGCCATCCGTACCGCCGTTCCGGGATGACCGGCATGCCAAGGAGGATCTCGTGACATCGAAAAGCCATGGGCTGATCATCGCTGTCTTGCTCGTCATCATCGCCGGCCTGCTCTACAAGTTCATCGTGGCCGGGGATACGCGTCCGGCGCCGGATGGGCGCATCGCCATCGAGCTGGCGCCGGCCGAACGCGCCCAGGTGCTGGCCGAGATGCGGGACTACGTGCTGGCCGTGCAGCAGATCGTCCAGGGCCTGGCCAAGGGCGACGCGAAACAGATCGAGGCGGCGGCGCTGCCGGTCGGCACCAGGGCCATGAAACGCATGCGCCTGGAAACGATGGCCAAGCTGCCGTACGAGTACAAGCAGGCCGGATTCGGCATGCACCGTGATTTCGACACCATCGCCATCATGGCCCATCAGGGCAAGGACATCAGGGCCATCCAGCTGCAGCTGGCCGACAGCATGAACCGCTGCATCAACTGCCACGCCAGCTACCAGCTGCCGTCGCCCCATCCGGCAAAATAGCCGATAGCCCCGGACAAAAAGGGCGGCGCTGAAAAGCGCCGCCCTGCGGGTTTCATAGCGGGCGAATCAGGCATCGCGCCACTTGATCGAACAGCCGATGGTCGGATGCTGCGGCTGCGGCGCCGGCTTGCCCGCCACCAGCGCCTCGACGGCCGGCACCAGCTCCTGACGCGTCACCTTGGCCTCGTCCTTCCAGTAGTCGTCGATGCGCCCATGGTAATACAGCCGGCCATCCGTGCCGAACAGGTAGATATCCGGCGTGCACTGCGCCTCGAAAATCCGTGCCGCGTCCTGCGTCTCATCGGCGAGATACGGGAAGTCGATGCCCCATTCGGCGATCTTCTCCTTCATCGCCGGCACCGAGTCCTCCGGGAAATCCGGATGGATGTTCGGGTTCACCGCCACGGTGTTCACGCCCATGTCCCGGAACGACCCGGCCTGCCGGATCAGGCGCGGCCACACCGCCAGCGCATACGGGCAATGGTTGCAGGTAAAGACGACCAGCAGACCGCTTTCGCCCATCTGTTCCGCCAGGCGTACCGTGTTGCCGTCGATATCCTTCAGTTCCAGATCCGGCAGCTGCCAGCCGAGATCGACATGAATGGAGGCGACCAATGCCATGACTCAACTCCTGAAGTGTGATACGGCAAGGTTAGCGCGCCGCCACCGGAAATTCACCCCGGCACGCCGAGGGCTATCGGTTGGCCGTCAGCCGGTACACGGTGCCGGCGATGTCGACGACGTACAGCTCTTGGTCGTCATCGACGCCCAGGGAGCTGATGTGCATGCCCGTATCGAACAGCAGTGTCCTGCCCGCAGCTGTGCCATCCGGGGCGAGCCGCACGGCCCAGATGCGCCCGTTGCCGTAGTCGCCGAAGATGTAGCGGCCAGCGAGCTGTGGTGCGGCCTTGCCCCGGTAGACATAGCCCCCGATCACCGCCTGCCCCTCGCTGCGCCCGTAGGCCAGGATCGGCGGCGCGTAGGCCCTGGGGTCGCAGTCGGCCTGGATGTGCGGCGTGCAGATATCCCCTTCCATGATGTTCCAGCCGTAATTGCCGCCGCGCTGGATCAGGTCGATCTCCTCGCGCGAGTCCTGGCCGACGTCGCCGGCGTACAGGCGGCCGGTCGTCGCATCGAAGGAGAAGCGCCACGGGTTGCGCAGGCCGTAGGCCCAGATCTCCCCTCGCGCATCGGCATTGGCCACGAAGGGGTTGTCGGCCGGGATGGCGTATTGGCGGCCGTATTGCCGGTGGTGGACGTCGATGCGCAGGATCTTGCCGAGCACGGAGCCGAGATCCTGGCCGCTGCCCAGCGGATCATAGGCCAGCCCCCCGTCGCCGAAGCCGATGTACAGCATGCCGTCCGGACCGAAGGCGAGCTGGCCGCCGTTGTGGTTGGTGAACGGCTGCGGGATGCGCATGATCAGCGTCTCGTCGTTGGCATCGACCACCATCAGGCTCTTGCCGATGGCGCGGAAGCCGGAGATCACGGACTCCAGGCTCAGGAACACCCCGGAGGTGTAGTCGACATAGAAGCGGCCGTTGTCCTTGAAGTGCGGATCGAAGGCCAGGCCGAGCAATCCCTTCTCGCCGCCGGATTCGATGCGGTCGCGGATATCCAGGAACACCTGCAAGCGGCCGTTCTGCCGGGCGAGGATACGCCCGCCCTGCTCGACGATGAACAGCCGTCCGCTGCCATCACCGGTGCCGGTGACGTAATCCGGCGATTTGAGGCCCGTGACCACCGGCTGCAGGGCGTAGTGGCCGTCCGTTGAGATGATGGCAGCCGCTGCCTGCGCCATGGCCGGCCACGACAGGAGGGCCAGCAGCAGGGGCAGCGCGCGCATCAGCACGTGCCCGCCTGGCGGCCGATGAAGGCCGTCTGCGCCGACAGCTCCAGCGAACACGTCCATTTGTAGGCCTGGTTCAGGTCCACGCCCCAGGCATAGACGCCGTGCCCACGCACGATGGCCACGGGGTATTCGGCCAGCGCCTCGGCCACGCGCGGCGCCGCATCGCGGAAATAGGTCGCATACGGCACGGTGATCACCGGCACCCTTGGGAAATACAGCTGCCCCTCGAAATCCGGCGGCACGAAGTCCTCGCCGTTCAGCGTCAGGGCCACCGCATGCGGGCAATGGCTGTGGATCACCGCCCCGGCCTCCGCATTGGCCCGGTAGACGGCCAGATGCAGCCCGGCATCGCCGGAAGCGCCGGGCCCGATGGTGCCATCCATGGTACAGGCCACGAAATCGGCCGCCTTCACGGTATCGGCGCAGGCCCCGGTCGGCGTCACCCACACGGTATCGCCGTCGCGGGCGGAGATGTTGCCTGAATGGGAGTCGTTGTAGCCGTACCGGCGCAGCCAGCGGTAGTACTGCACGAGCGCGTCGCGGATGTCCTGCATATCGACGATGTTAGCGCTAGCGGACGGAAACGCTACAATGCGCCCCCTTCGCGAGGTGAACGTGACAAGCACACTGGAACAGGAAATCAACAAGCGCCGGACCTTCGGCATCATCAGCCATCCGGACGCCGGTAAGACGACGCTGACCGAGAAGCTGCTGCTGTTCGGCGGCGCCATCCAGATGGCCGGTGCCGTCAAGGCGCGCAAGGCCAGCAGGCACGCCACCAGCGACTGGATGAAGATCGAACAGGAGCGCGGTATCTCGGTCGCCTCCTCGGTGATGAAGTTCAACTACTCGCATGATGGCCGCGACTACGAGGTCAACCTGCTGGACACCCCCGGCCACCAGGATTTCTCGGAGGACACATACAGGGTGCTGACCGCCGTCGATTCGGCGCTGATGGTCATCGATTCGGGCAAGGGTGTGGAGCCGCAGACCGAGAAACTGATGGAGGTCTGCCGCATGCGCAACACGCCGATCATGACCTTCATCAACAAGCTGGACCGTGACGGCCTGGCGCCGCTGGACATCCTGGCCGAGATCGAGGACAAGTTGCAGATCGAGTGCACGCCGATGACCTGGCCGATCGGCATGGGCAAGTCCTTCAAGGGCGTGTACGACCTGCACCGCAAGCAGCTGAACCTGTTCCGCGCCGGTTCCGCCACGGCGGACGAGGACATCGTCACCATCACCGACCTTTCCGACCCGCGCGTCGACGAACTGCTGGGGCTGCAGGCCGACGATCTGCGCGCCGATATCGAGCTGCTGGAGGGCGCGGCCAACCCCTTCGATCTCGCCGAGTACCTGAAGGGCAACCAGTCGCCGGTGTTCTTCGGCAGCGCCATCAACAACTTCGGCGTGCGCGAACTGCTCGACGCCTTCGTCGAGATGGCGCCCTCTCCCCTGCCGCGCCAGGCCGTCGAGCGCGAGGTATCGCCGTATGAGTCGGCCTTCACGGCCTTCGCCTTCAAGATCCAGGCGAACATGGACCCGGCGCACCGCGACCGCGTCGCCTTCCTGCGCATCTGCTCGGGCCACTTCAAGAGCGGCATGAGCGTGCACCACCACAGGCTGGGCAAGGACGTCAAGTTCGCCAATGCCATCATCTTCATGGCCCAGGACCGCGCGCACATCGACGAGGCCTATGCCGGCGACATCATCGGCATCCACAACCACGGCACCATCAAGATCGGCGACACCTTCACCGAGAAGGAGGAGCTGAGCTTCACCGGCATCCCCAACTTCGCGCCGGAGCTGTTCCGCCGCGTGCGCCTGAAGGACCCGATGAAGCGCAAGCAGCTGCACAAGGGGCTGGTGCAGCTGTCCGAGGAGGGCGCGGTGCAGGTGTTCCGCACCGCATTAGGCGGCGACTACATCCTCGGCGCCGTCGGCGCCCTGCAGTTCGACGTCACCATCGAGCGCCTGCGCACCGAATACCGGGTGGACGCCAGCTACGAGCCGATCGACTTCTCCACCGCCCGCTGGATCCGCTGCCAGGACAAGAAGCGCCTGGCCGAGTTCGAGAAGGCCTTCCCGGCCAATATGGCGCTGGATGCCGAGGAGCATCTGGCCTACCTGGCACCCAGCGCCTGGAAGCTCAAGTACACCGAGGAGCAGTGGCCGGACATCGAGTTTCTGAAAACCCGCGAGCACTAACGCTGCGTTATAATTGTTCCAAGAGTCCGTAATAACCGGCCATCCGAGTCAGGCTGGCCAAGCTCGATGTCTCCAGTTTCTGCATGATATGGGCACGATGGATGCCGACGGTTTTCGGGCTCACGTGCAGCTTTTTGGCGATGTCAGCCACCCTTTCACCCTGCACCAGAAGCTGGAAAACCTCGAACTCGCGCGAGGTCAGCCGCTCGATCGGTTCCTGACCCCCGAAAACGGATTGCTCGGCTATTTTCTGGGCGATGGCCGGTTCGATATAACTCTGGCCGGCCGCGACCTTGCGTACGGCAGCGATAAGCTCTCCCGGCGCGGTGCGTTTGCTCAGATAGCCCCTGGCACCCGCCTTGAGGGCGCGCATGGGAATAATCCATGAATCGTAGAAACTGAGCACCACGACCTTGGCATCCTCATCAATGGCGAGAAGCCGCCGGATAGCCTCCATTCCACCCATGCCGGGCATGAAAACATCGAGAACCACCACATCCGGATGATGCTTCCGATAATCAAGCAGGCATTCTTCGGACGTAGCAGATTCGGCAACGACCGAGATATCCGCCATATCTTCGAGTAGACGGCGGAATCCGGCCCGCACCACTGCATGATCGTCCACCAATTGGACTTTTATTTTCGGGGCCATGGATTACTTTTTACCATAGACGGGCAACACTGCAAGGACACAAACGCCATTTTTGCCTCTGCGGAGGATTCGCAGGCGCCCCCCCAGCGATGCAACCCGTTCGCGCATGCCAATGATCCCCAGCCCCACATGTTCCTGGGAACCTGCAGAAAGCCCCTGGCCGTCATCGCAGATGGAAACGGACAGAACATCCTCCTTCGTCGAGCGCTTGCGCTTACCCTTGATATCGATTCGAACATGTTTGGCATTGGCATGCTTGAGCACATTCGTCAGGCATTCCCGGACGATACTGTAAACCGTGGTTGCAACGGCATCGGACAGTCGATCCAGTTCGGATTTGATATCCAGAATACATTCCACACCGGTACGGAGCTGCCATCGCCAGACCAATTGATGCAAGGCCACGTCAAGGCCCACCTGGGAGATCATGTCTGGTTGCAGGCGCAGTGTCAGGCCGTGAACGAGATCGAACAGCGCCTCGGTATCGGCAATGATATTATTGGCGCTGGCTGCCAACTCCGAATGCTGCCGGTCACCGATTCGCGCCAACATGCGTACCGCCTCGATCTTCACTGCCGCCAGGTATTGTCCCATGTTGTCGTGGAGCTCCTGCGCCAGATGTTCCCGCTCGCTTTGTTCGACCAGCATCACCTTGCGCTCCAGTCGCCGATTTTCCTCCAGCAGTCTGCTGGCCTCTTCCTCGAGCCGTTTCCTGTCGCTTATATCCTTTCCGAACAGCACGAAATGCTGGACATTCCCCTCTGTATCGCACACAGGGATGATGCGTTCCTCCTCCCAAAACAACGAGCCGTCCTTTCGCCGATTAAGAATCTCGCCGGTCCAGACCTCACCCGCCTTGATGGTTTCCCACAATGAGGCATACACCTGCGGTGATGTCTTGCCGGACTTGAGCACGCGCGGCGTATTCCCGAGCGCTTCTTCCGGTTGATAGCCGGTAATCTCGGTGAATCTGCGGTTGACATAGACGATCCGCCCTTCGGTGTCGGCAATCAACACGATGGCGGGACCGTGATCGATGGCCCATTCCCACAGATCGCAGAGTTTCCACCCCGATTCGAATTTTATTGAAGACTTCCGTGAATCCATGGTTGGATACTGTCTCATCATCCGCACCTGCGAATCAAGGCAGAGCCTGCACCGGATCAGGCTACGGTTTATATGTACGCCTACTTAGACGCAGCCAATTCGATCAGGGTGATCTCCGGCGGTGAGAAGATGCGGATCGGCGGCCCCCAGGTGCCGGTGCCCCGGCTGACGTAGAGGTGCGCCCCGCCGGGCAGGGCGTGCAGCCCGGAGACCAGCGGGTAGACCAGCCTCACGAGCAGGCCGAAGGGAAATATCTGGCCCTTGTGCGTATGCCCCGAGAGCTGCAGGTCGAAGCGCGCCGCCGCATCGATGAGCGGCTGGTGCTTCAGCAGGATGACGAAACGATCGGCGGGGATGCCCGCCAGCACCCTCGCCTCGTCCGAGGCCTGCGCCGACACGACCGGGTCGTCGACGCCGGCCAGCACGATGCCTCTTATCTCCACCGTCTCGCCGCGCAGCAGCCTGAAGCCGGAGCGGGTATGGAAATCCAGGGCATGTTCCAGGCCGGCATAGCGTTCGTGGTTGCCCGTGACGGCAAACTTGCCGTAACGGGGGCGGAAGGCGGCAAAAAGGGTAGACAGGCCGTCCACGAAATGGGCCTGGGCATCCACCAGATCGCCGGTGGAGATCAGCATGTCCGGGTCAAGCCCCCCGGCGCGCTTCAGCACGTATTCCAGCCTTTGACGGCCGATCAAGATACCCAGGTGCAGATCGGAGATCTGGACGATGCGCAGCCCCGGGAACCCGGCCGGCAGCCTGTCGGAGGTGATGCGCACCCGCTCGATGCGGATGCGCCGGGCCGCCATGAAGCCGTAGAGCCACACGGCGGCGGTGATCGCCGACAACACCAGGAATGTGGATGGGGCGAAGAACGTATCCTGCCCCATTATGCGCACCAGCCAGTCGTAGCACGACAGCACTAGGCCGACCCAGAAGAAGATGAAGGAGAAGCCCATCCAGCCATAGACGACCCAGGCGCCGATGACGGCGAACACATGGTATTCGGTGCGGCTCTCCAGCCGCCAGAGCAGGAATGGGGCGGCCAGCATGGCCAGCGCCCACACGGCCGGCAGCCAATCCCAGCCGGATACGCCGAGCATATCGATGGCCTTGGCGGCCACATAGAACTGGATGCCCGCATACATCGCGAGAATCAGGATCAGGCGCAACGGGGAGCGTTTCTTGCGGGGCGCGGACATCGCCCCATTCAGGCTACAGGCGGCTCAGGCCGGGGACAACCGTCCGCAGGGATAACGGGTGTCAGAACGGGATATCGTCGTCCACCGGCACGTCGCCGAAATCCGGCGAATCGGCAAACGGGTCCTGCCCGGACTTGGAGGAGCCGCGGGAAGGAGCGGAGCTTTCCGACCCACCGCCGCCGAAATCGTCGCCGCGGCCACCGCCGCCTCCCAGCATCTTCATCTCGCTGGCGCGGATCTCCGTCGTGTAGCGGTCCTGTCCGTCCTTGTCCTGCCACTTGCGGGTCTCGATGCGGCCCTCGATGAACACGCGCGAACCCTTCTTCAGGTACTGGTTGGCGATCTCGCCCAGCCGCCCCCACAGCACCACGCGGTGCCATTCGGTGCGCTCCTGCTGCTGGCCGTTACGATCCTTGTAGCGCTCGGTGGTCGCCAGCCGGATGTTGCAGACGCAGGTCCCGTCCTGGGTAAAGCGCGTCTCCGGGTCCTGGCCCAGGTTTCCGATCAACATCACCTTGTTCAGCATCTCACCCTCCAGCACCACATCGGCCGCTCCACGCTAGAGGTACGGCCGCCATCGGACAAGCCCGGTCTACAGATGCTGCTTCAGGTAGCGCCCCGTCCACGAGCCCTTGCAGGCCGCGACGTCCTCGGGGGCACCGGCCACGATGACCTCGCCGCCACGATCACCCCCCTCGGGCCCCATGTCCACGACCCAGTCGGCCGTCTTGATGATGTCCAGGTTGTGCTCGATCACCACCACGGTGTTGCCGCGATCGACCAGCCGGTGCAGCACCTCCAGCAGCTTGGCCACGTCATCGAAGTGCAGGCCGGTGGTCGGCTCGTCCAGGATGTACAGCGTGTCGCCGGTGGCCCGCCTGGCCAGCTCCTTGGCGAGCTTCACGCGCTGGGCCTCGCCGCCTGACAGCGTGGTCGCCGACTGGCCGAGGCGGATATAGCCCAGCCCCACCTGCTGCAGCGTCTCCAGCCTGTTCCTCAGCGCCGGCACGGCGGCGAAGAACCCGGCCGCCTCGTCCACCGTCATGTCCAGCACCTCGGCGATGTTCCTGGCCTTGTAGCGGATATCCAGCGTCTCGCGGTTGTAGCGGGCGCCATTGCAGGACTCGCAGTGCACATAGACATCCGGCAGGAAGTGCATCTCCACCTTGATCATGCCGTCGCCCTCGCAGGTCTCGCAGCGCCCGCCCTTGACGTTGAAGGAGAAGCGGCCCGGCTTGTAGCCGCGGGCACGCGCCTCCGGCACGGCGGCGAACAGGTCACGGATCGGCGTGAACAGGCCGGTGTAGGTGGCGGGGTTCGAGCGCGGGGTGCGTCCGATCGGGCTCTGGTCGATGTCGATGACCTTGTCGACCAGCTCCGCGCCGACCAGCGCATCGTGCCGGCCGATGCGCTCGGTCTGCAGGCGCTTGCTGCGGGCAAAGGCGCGGTACAGCGTGTCGATGGTCAGCGTCGACTTGCCGGAGCCGGAGACACCGGTGACGCAGGAGAAGCGGCCGACCGGGAACAGTGCCGTCACCTGCTTCAGGTTGTGCTCGGTGGCCCCCTTCACGCCGATCAGTGGATGATCGGGCCCGACCGGCCGCCGCTTCGGCACCGCGATGGCCTTGCGTCCCGACAGATAGTCGGCGGTCAGCGAATCCCGGCACGCCAGCACTTCTGCCAACGGGCCGGCCACCACCACCTCGCCGCCGTGCTCGCCGGCGCGCGGGCCCATGTCGATGACCCAGTCGGCGCTCTTGATGGCATCCTCGTCGTGCTCGACCACCAGCACCGAATTGCCCAGATCACGCAACCGCTTCAGCGTCGCCAGCAGCCGGTCGTTGTCGCGCTGGTGCAGGCCGATCGACGGCTCATCGAGGATATAGAGCACGCCGACCAGCGCCGAGCCGATCTGCGTGGCCAGACGGATGCGCTGGGCCTCGCCGCCCGACAGCGTGCCAGCGGTGCGCTCCAGCGACAGGTAGTCGAGGCCGACCTCGATCATGAAGCCGATGCGGGCGCGGATCTCCTCCAGCACCTTCTCGGCGATGGCCTGCCTCTGCGCCGACAGCCGCAGGGCATCGATCCAGTCCTTGGCCTGGTGCATCGGCATGGCCACGAATTCGGGCAGGGACAGCCCGCCGACCAGCACGTGCCGTGCCGCCCGCGTCAGGCGGGAACCCTCGCACACCGGGCACGGCACGGCATTGATGTAGCGGGAAAGCTCCTCGCGCACCTCGTCCGAGCCGCTCTCGCGGTAGCGCCGGTCCAGGCTCGGGATCACGCCCTCGAACGGGCGCTCGATCAGGCGGATGCGCGGCCCCTCCGCGAAGCGGAAGGCGATCCTCTCCTCACCCGAGCCATAGAGGATGAAGCGCCGGACGTGCTCCGGAAGCTCGGCAAACGGCGTGCGCACATCGACGTCGAGATGCTCGCACACGGCCTGCATCGTCTGGTGGAAGAACGGCGTTTCGCGCCCCGACCACGGTGCCACGGCACCATCCTTCAGGGATAGCGCGGTATCGGGCACGACGAGGTCCGGGTCGAAGATGGTCTGGGTGCCCAGCCCATCGCAGCTCGGACAGGCGCCGACCGGTGAGTTGAACGAGAACAGCCTGGGTTCGATCTCGGGATACGAGATACCGCAATCCGGGCAGGCGAAGCGCTCGGAATAGGTGACGCTGCGCTCGCCGATCAGCGCGATCATCATGCCGTCGCCGTAGCGCAATGCCGTCTCCACCGAATCGGCCAGGCGGGTGCGCACCCCCTCGCGCAGCACCAGACGATCGACGACCAGTTCGATGTCGTGCTTGTACTTCTTGTCCAGCGGCGGCACGTCCTCGAGGGCATACACCTCGCCATCGACGCGCACGCGCACGAAGCCATTCTGCCCCGCCTTCTCCAGCTCGCGCCGGAATTCGCCCTTCCGGCCGCGCGCGATCGGGGACAGGATCTGCACCTTGCTGCCGTCGGGAAGCCTGGCCAGCTCGTCGATGATCTGCGAGGCCGACTGCGAGCTGATCGGCTTGCCGCAACCGTAGCAGTACGGCTCGCCGACGCGGGCATACAGCAGGCGCAGGTAGTCGTACACCTCGGTGATGGTGCCGACGGTCGAACGCGGGTTGCGGCTGGTGGTCTTCTGCTCGATGGAGATGGCCGGTGACAGGCCCTCGATGGCATCGACATCCGGCCGGTCCATCATGCCCAGGAACTGGCGGGCATAGGCCGACAGCGATTCCACATAGCGGCGCTGGCCCTCGGCGTACAGGGTGTCGAAGGCAAGCGATGACTTGCCGGAACCGGACACGCCGGTGATCACCACCAGCCGGTCGCGCGGGATATCCAGCGAGATATTCTTCAGATTGTGCACGCGCGCGCCGCGCACGCGGATCAGCCTGTCCTGCATCGTTGCTCCTTGCCGATCGTCCTGAAACGGCCAACCGCCGATGTTAACGCCTCGGCGGAAAAACGCAGCACACCGTCGGTATGGTTACATCATGTCCTGGGGATCGACATCGACCCGGCGACGCACCCCCGCCGCCACCGGCAGACGCGCCAGCCATGGTGCCAGGCGCCATGGCAGGTGTCGGCGCGCATCGTCGCGCAGGATCAGCTCGAAGCGGAAGCGCCCGCCCAGGCGTTCGATGGCGCAGGGCATCGGGCCGGTCACCGCGATCTCCGGCAGACTTCGATGCAGGGATTCGGCAAGCCGCCCGGCCGCCGCTTCGGCTGCCTCGGCACGGACGGCCGAGAACACCACGCGCACCCAGCGGGAGAACGGCGGGTACTGCAAGGAGCGGCGCAATGCCAGCTCCTGATCCAGAACCTCCCTCGCCCGATGCTCGCCCAGACGGGAAAGCCACGGCGCCTCGGGATCCAGCGTCTGGACGATCACATGCCCGGGCACCTCGCCGCGGCCGGTGCGGCCTATCACCTGCGTCATCTGCTGCCACCAGCGCTCGCCGGCACGGAAATCCGGCAGGCTGATGCCCAGATCGGCATTGATAACGCCGACCAGGGCCACGTTGGGGAAGTGGTGCCCCTTGACCAGCATCTGCGTGCCGATCAGGCAATCGATGTCGCCGTGGGCAAAACGGGCCAAAGTCTCGGTCAGGCGTTTGGGACTGGTCACCGTATCGCGGTCGAAGCGGGCGAAGCGCAGCTCCGGCAGCTCGGCACGCAATG